>NZ_JAKUGE010000074.1:0-19516 GCF_022663795.1 Bacillus cereus group sp. BfR-BA-01349 | reverse complement strand
GCTCGACTTGCATGTATTAGGCACGCCGCCAGCGTTCATCCTGAGCCAGGATCAAACTCTCCAATAAAGTTAGTTTGTCTAGCATCTAAAAATAAAAATTGACGTTTCACGTTGTTTGTTTCGTTCAGTTTTCAAAGAACTACTTAGTCGCTCATTTGCGACTTCCTTATGTTAACATTTTCATCTTTCAATGTCAACTAAGTTTTTTATTTCGTTTGTCGCTTTCGACGTTATTGTCATCGGCGACTTGTTCTATATTACACCTCTAAGCTCTAATCGTCAATATGTTTTTATAAAAAATATAAAAAGGCTTATTTATTTTAAAATAAGCCTTTTTATCACATATCATTCTATTCATTTATTATTTTTCTATAATTGGTAACGAAACGATAAATTGAATAATACCATCCCTATATTCCGCTCGAATACTACCACCTTGTAACTCAACAATACTTTTCGCAATCGCTAAACCGAGTCCCGAGCCTTCCGTTACTCTACTTCGAGATTGATCCTTCTTATAGAAACGTTCAAACAAATTCGCTAACTCTTCTCTCGTAAACTCTTCACTATGATTCGCAATTACAATTTGTATATCCCTACGCTGCCTTTGAAGAGAAACTTTTATCTCTCCATCATCTTTACTATACTTAATCGCATTCATTAGTAAATTATCAAATACACGAACCATCTTTTCCGAATCAATCGATGCATAAGCACGTTCCTCAGGAAACTTCTTAACAAACGTAAGTCCATGTTCTTCCGCCTGCGGTACTAACTCTTCTATTAATTGCTCGAGTAGCTCATTCATACAAACTTCCTGTTTTTCTAATACAACTTGTTCATTTGTTAACTTCGTATACTCAAATAAATCTTCTATTAAATTTTTTAACTGCTCCGACTTTGCAAAAGCAATTCTCGTATACTCATCGTGTTGTTCTTTATTTTCATATTTAGAATCTCGAAGTAATCGTAAGTAGCCCATAATAGAAGTCAGCGGTGTGCGTAAATCGTGAGATACATTCGTAATAAGCTCATTCTTTTGCTTCTCTAATTTACGTTCCTTTTCTATATTATTCATAAGCTCTTCTGCCATATTATTAATATTCTCAGTTAAAGCTGCAATCTCATCTTCACCTTTTTTCTCAATGCGGTACGCTAAGTTGCCTCTTTCTATTTCCTTTACACCTTGCGCCATTGCTTCAATCTGCTTCATCTTTCTCTTTGTTATATAGAAGAAAGAGAAAATGAATACAAGAACACCAATTAAAAATGGGAATGGTCCTTCTTTCGTGTCATACATTACCTCTCCCTCTGGAATTCCGCTAACAAACATGTACAAATTCTTTCCTTCAATAGTAATAGGTGAAAAAGATATAAACTCTTTTCTTGTACTTTCAAATACATTTCTACCATCTGTATAATTAATCGCAAATGATGCTGCATTACGAATCGTATTATGCAAATCGATTTGCTCTTCTTGCGCTTGCTTTGTTTTATATAAAACTTTACCACTTTCATCAGTAACCAATATCTTTAAAGCTCTAGACCCTTGCTCTAAATTTTGGTTCTCCATTTCGATCATATTTGATATAGCTTCTAATTTATTTTCATGAACCGAACTATTTGCCGCTCCTTGAGCTTGGTGATTAATTTGTTCCATACCAGCCCGATAATCGATAGTTGCTTGACGATTCGCATTCTCAAAAAATGGCGCAGCTCCCTTCGCTGACAAAACTCCTAATAACGCACAAGCAGCAAAAGTAGTAATCAATTGAATCCTTATACTCTTTCGTACGCTCTTTACTAATTTCTCAATTAATTCTCTTATTTTCCTTATATAAGTAAACGGATTAAATATCTTTTTCAATCTTATACCCCACTCCCCATACTGTTTTTATATATCTAGGTTTCCTTGGATTCTCCTCAATCTTTTCACGTACTTTTCGAATATGCACCATTACCGTATTATCAGGCTGGAAAGATCTTTCGTTCCAAACCTTTTCATAAATTTGTTCTGCGCTAAAGACCATACCCGGATTACGAGCTAGTAATTCTAGAATTGAAAATTCCCTTGGGGTCAGTTTCACTTCTTCTCCGTCCACAATAACTTTATGGGTCGAGATGTTTATTTTCATCTCTCCAATTTCTAGCTCGTCCTCATTTTGTATAGCGAAACCATTCATTTTCATATAACGGCGTAACTGAGATTTAATTCTTGCGATTAACTCTAACGGATTAAATGGTTTCGTTACATAATCATCTGCACCCGTTGTTAACCCTAAAATCTTATCCATATCTTGCGTTTTGCAGAAAGCATAATAATAGGCATTTCTTTCACTTCCCTTACCTTCATACACATATGAATACCATCCACTTTCGGCATCATAATATCTAATACGACTAGATGTACTTCATTTTCTTCCAATAGACGTAATCCTTCTTCTCCGTCTCCTGCTTGTAATACTTTATATCCTTCATTCTTTAAATAGATTGTAATTAAATTCCGAATTTCTTTTTCATCATCTACGACAAGTATTGTTTCGTGTGCCACAATATCTCCCCCATCACTTTTTTAATCCCTAACTTCTATTATAGGAAAACTTCTGAAGAAAAACGCTCGGAAATCCTTAAGATTTTCTGAAGACGCAAAAAAGGTCTAGACTCCCCTTAAGTCTAGACCTTTAAAAAACCCCTTTTATTTACGAACATAGATGAAATATAGTACGAATAAAACTCCCATAACATACATAGTCGGATGAACCTCTTTACGACGACCACTCACAACCATTGTAATTGGATAGAAGATAAATCCAATCGCAATCCCAGTTGCGATACTATACGTAAGTGGCATAGAGATAATTGTAAAGAATGCTGGTACTGCAATCTCGAATTTCTTCCAATCAATTTCCCCTAAGGAAGAAACCATCAAGATTCCTACAATAATTAAAGCCGGTGCCGTTACAGCTGGCGTTACAACACTTAGTAATGGCGAGAAGAATAGTGCCAGTAAGAAGAATCCTGCTGTTACAACTGCTGTAAATCCAGAACGTCCTCCTGCTGCTACCCCTGCAGACGATTCAATGTAAGACGTTGTTGTTGATGTACCTAAAATCGCACCAATTACAGTTGCAATCGCATCTGCAAATAACGCTTTTCCTGCACGTGGTAATTTATTGTTCTTCATTAATCCTGCTTGATTTGCAACCGCTACAAGCGTACCTGCTGTATCAAAGAAATCGATAAAGAAGAACGTTATAATAACAATCCCCATTTGAACTGTGAAAATATCTCCGAAGTGCGTTAACGCCGCGCCGAACGTTGGTTCTAGACTCGGTATTGCTCCCACCACAGCTTTCGGAGTATCAATTAATCCTGTTGCAACTCCTAAGATCGCTGTAAGAATCATACCGTAGAATACTGCACCATTAACTTTCTTAATCATGAAGATGATCGTAGTAACAACCCCGAAGATTGCTAGTAACGTTGTGCCCTTTGTTAAGTCCCCCAACCCAACAAGAACCGCATCGTTTTTCACGATAATTCCGGCATTTTGGAATCCAAGGAAAGCAATGAATAATCCAATACCTGCTGCTACTGCAAACTTTAACTCCGATGGAATTGCATTAATGATTTTTTCACGAATACCTGAAGCAGTAAGAATAATAAAGATAATACCTGACATTAATGTTCCGGCAATGGCCGTTTGCCACGGAATACCCATCGTTAACACTGCTGTATAAGCAAAGAACGCGTTAATTCCCATACCTGGCGCTAAAGCAATTGGATACTTCGCGAAAATACCCATAATTAACGAACCGATCGCTGCCGCTAATGCCGTAGCAACGAATACTGCACCTGGATCCATCCCTGTACCTGCTGGTAACCCTTTAACATTTCCAAGCGACAGCGTAGCAGGATTGACAAATAGTACGTAAGCCATAGATAGAAATGTCGTTAACCCTGCTATGAACTCAGTCTTATAATTCGTACCGAGCTCATCAAACTGAAAATAGCGTTTCATCCTATGTTTCCCCCGTTATATGATTACTCGCCGTATTTCACCCTAGCCCTCTTTTATCCCGAGAAATAAAAAAGGCTTCCATTGCATATATACATGGAAGCGTTCTATAAACAAAGACAAGTTTCCCCTCATCTTTATACAAACGCCTCGTAGTCAAGCCATTTACGGTAGCTAGGTAGAAACTTTCGGGCCATATCCCCGATATTATACGACGGCTATAATATTCACTTTTCGTTTGAATTACATAATCATATTAACTCGACGAAGTAGTTTTGTCAATTTAAAAACGAACATTTTCATAAACTTTTATAGTTTCGTTCGTATTAATACCAAAATAAAAAAGATCCATCTATGCATAAGCAATAGATGGACCTTTTTATAAATACTATTCCCACTCAATAGTTGCTGGTGGCTTACTCGTTACATCATACACGATACGGTTAACGTGTTTTACTTCGTTTACGATACGTACAGAGATTTTCTCTAATACGTCCCAAGGGATACGTGCCCAGTCAGCTGTCATACCGTCGATAGATGTTACTGCACGGATACCTACTGTGTAATCGTAAGTACGCTCGTCACCCATAACACCTACGCTACGCATACCAGGAAGTGCAGTGAAGTATTGCCAGATTTCACGGTCTAAGCCCGCTTTAATAATTTCTTCACGTAAAATCGCATCAGATTCACGAACGATTTCTAATTTCTCTTCTGTAATTTCACCTAATACACGAATACCAAGACCCGGTCCTGGGAATGGTTGACGCCATACGATTTCATCAGGAATTCCTAGTTCAGATCCTAATACACGTACTTCGTCTTTAAATAACGTGTTTAAAGGCTCAATTAATTTGAACTGCATGTCTTCTGGAAGTCCACCAACGTTGTGGTGAGATTTAATTGTTTGTGCAGTTGCTGTACCACTTTCAACGATATCTGTGTAAAGTGTACCTTGTGCTAAAAAGTCCATACCTTGTAATTTAGACGCTTCATCATCAAATACGTAAATGAATTCGTTACCGATGATTTTACGTTTTTGTTCTGGATCTTCTACACCTTTTAACTTGTTCATGAAGCGTTCTTTTGCATCCACTTTAATAACGTTCATGTGGAAGCCTTCGCTAAATGTTTTCATAACGCCTTCTGCTTCCCCTTTACGCAGTAAGCCGTGGTCAACGAAAATACATGTTAACTGGTCGCCGATTGCTTTATGAATTAATACTGCTACAACAGAAGAGTCTACACCGCCACTAAGTGCGCATAGGACTTTTTTGTCTCCAACAGTTTCACGAATTTTTTCTAATTCTACTTCGATAAAGTTCTCCATGTTCCATCCTTCAGAACAACCACATACGCCAAATACGAAGTTTTTAATTAAATCGTTACCGTGCTCAGAGTGACGTACTTCTGGGTGGAATTGTACACCGTATAAGTTTTTGTCTTCATTGCTCATACCAGCAATTGGACAAGACTCACTTGTTGCGTCTACTACGAATCCTTCAGGTAAACCAGTTACTAAGTCACCATGGCTCATCCATACAACTTGCTCTTCTGGAAGGTTCGCATATAATTTTGATTCGTTCTCTACTTTAAGAACAGCTTTTCCGTACTCACGGTGATTTGCACGCTCTACTTTACCACCGAAGTGTTGCGTCATAAGCTGCATACCGTAACAAATACCGAAGATTGGTAAACCTAGTTCAAAGATTTTTTCATCACAATGTAATGCACCTTCACCGTATACGCTATTTGGTCCACCAGAGAAAATAATCCCTTTTGGATTCATTGCTTTAATTTCTTCCGCAGTAATTGTATGTGGATGAAGTTCACTGTATACACCGAACTCACGAATTCGACGTGCTATTAACTGATTGTATTGACTTCCAAAATCTAAAACGATAATTGTATCGTGTTGTTTCTTCAAAATAATCACCCCAACGTTAGTTCTCGTATATAAATATTTTCACCAATTTGGCGAAAAACATTACCAATATAATAAAAAAAGCCAGTCCTCCGCCTCTAGTCTCATAACAAAGAAAAGGCAGGGGTCTGGCTTTATAAAGAAAGATAGTCTCCGCTCTTTATAAATATAAGACACACTGCCTTCATAGTCAGGTTGTTTACGGTAACCCGGTAGAGACTCTCAAACCATATCATTGAGGATATATGAAGGATCGTTTTATATTATCTTCCTAGATTCTAACAATGAAGTATCAATATGGTCAAGAGAGAAAGCGACAAAATTCTACAGAAATTCATTTCCTTATAAAATAATTTGTTCAGGCTATCTCTACAATTATTCAATACTGTATTTCAAACTTAGCAAATAACGCTATAAAACTCATTAGTCAATTACAAAAGCCCCAAAAATTCCGCTGTAACAAATCCAAACTTTCAGATGACAGAAAAGCTACAGTAAAATATATTTCTTATTACTTACGAGTATGTTTCAATTGTACAACTCTTTAAAAATCTGACTAATCCATACGTCACATAATCTTTCTGTTCCTATGGAAGATTGTGGCGTCACATTTAACTTCCTCATAATCCCAATTAATTGAGGTTTTGAAGCACTATTAAAGTTAAATTTCTGTACTTTATCCTTATCCAAAAACAAGGAATGTAACAACCTCTTTTGTTGATTATTAAAACTTTTCGCCTTATAAATTTGTGATTTTAATTCTTGATTGATTTCATCAAAAGAGCTGTAATCATTAATTTCTCGATAATTATATTTAAATCCAAATGTGAATTCTTTACCATTTTTAAAATTTTTAGTTCCTGTTTCCCAAAGTAAATTTCTTAAATTATAATACAATTTATAAAATCTACTTTGAGATTTTACCCCTCGGTTAAACTTCGAAAATAACATTCTGATACTTTTTTTATATTTCTTAATTTTTTTGCTATCTACTGACACATTTAACTTTTCAGATTGCGTTTGTCCCGTAAAGGTATAACCTAAATAACTAAATTTAAATTCTGATTCGGCATCCACGACTTCAACACTGTGTTTTTTATTCATACCTAGTTGCAAATCTCCCAATATATCTTTCATAATTTTGAGATTTTTGTCGGTGGATTTACCTTCATCAACGACTTTTTGGGTATGGTCTCCCCAACAAATTATTATAATATCATCCACATATCTCTTAAATAAAATTAAATTCGAATATACTAAAGGGATTTTTTTATCAAAATCCTCTAAATAAATTTCTGCCAATGCAGATGAAAAACTAACACCTTGAGGAATTCCTTTTATTTTTGAAGAAAAGACAATTTGTTTAATTTTTCTTAATGAGGTATCTTTGATTATTCCAGATCTCAATATACGCCGATATAACCTATGAGTATTAATACTTGAAAAGAAATCTGCAATATCAATATTAATTATAGTAAATTTACCTCCTGCCACGATGTTCTCAGAACTATCTACAAGAGTGTTAATAATACTTCTAATTATGTAATCTCGATTTTTATTATATAATCTATATTTCCTTTTTAAATCTTCATGTACCTTCCTATCTAAATCCTTTTGTTTAGGAGAGCCGATATAAATTTTCCTTTTATTAATTTGGATAACTTTATATTGAGAAATTTTCATGTTATTCCCCTTAATATAATTGGATAGAGGGTTGAAAATAATAGTATCCTACCATTTTTGCAAACGATATTATAATACTATTATCATAATTACATCCTAAAAATTTGATTTTTACAAGTATGTATAATCTCTTCCTGGATGCAAATTATATGGTTCAAAACAAGTAGTCATAAACCAAAATGTGTGTGGATGCTTCTTTACCATATAAATTTTTTAGCCTTTGAACGAATCTTAGACTCACTCATTTGCATAAGGCCTCAAAACGAATTAGTATCCAAGCAGATTACAAATATTCAACCCTCTGTTAATATTATACATAAATAACAACTAAATAAAAGGGGAGCAAAGATGAAAAGTAAAATGTTTTTACATAAAGAAACTTTACCATTAGAGATACCAATAAATTTTAGCAATACAAATCTGAAATATGTAGATAAGAAATTTTTAAATACCACCAAATGGACAATTCCAATGGCATTCTTGGTTCCTAAAACCAACGGCGAAGAAGTTAGAAATTTAAGTCTTCCCCATCCTCTTGCTCAAATAAAAATGATGAACTTTATTGAACAGTTCGATTCTAATATTACAAGTTTTTGTTCTCTCTCACCGTATAGTATTAGGTCCCCTTGGAAAATTAATAGAGCTAATTATGCCGAGTTAGAGCGTAAAAAAGAAGAGTTCAATTATTATAATGAACAATTTTTATTTGAGGGAACACGTGAAGAAAAATTTAAAATCTCACATAACGATATTGTTAAAGAATTATTAAATTATTTCAGTTACAGAATATTCAACAACATCGTACAATTCAAACAATCACAAACCTACTTTAGGGCCAAATATAAATACGATAACGTAATGAATATAGATATTAAGGAGTTTTTCAATTCTATCTACACCCATTCATTAGAGTGGGCTGTTGTCGGCGGGAAATCCCTCGTTAAAATTGGTAAATCTACTAAACCGAAAAAAGCAAGGGATTCCTTTTTCAAATGTATCGATGCGATATGTATGGATATCAACTATAACGAAACAAACGGAATCATTATAGGACCCGAATTTTCAAGAATAATCTCCGAAGTACTACTAACAAGGATAGATTTAGAGATCGCACGAGACTTATCTAGCCAAGGGCTGGAACTCAATAAACACTATTTAATTTACCGTTTTATAGATGACTACACCATTTTCTTTATGAATCCAAAAGAAGATAGTGAGAGAATTATAAGAAATACTATCGAGAAGCATTTACGAGGATATAAGTTGAATATTAACAAAGATAAATATTATTGTACTAAAAGTGAATCAATGCTTGAAGATGATTTTATCATTATATTCAACCAAAAATTTGAACGTTTTAAAGAAACTTTTATTAAATCCAAAAGAAACAAAGATAAAAACAGGATAATAAGTAACTTTTTGGTGGAGTTCAACATATTAATTAACACCTATAAAAGTAAGAAACTGTCTCTAGTCAGATACGCACTTAAAGCTTTGAAAGATATCTTAGGTTATCATGAAAGTCCCGTTGATAGACAATATCTCTTAGACATTGCAGCATATATATTTAATTATGCACCTGAATATTTTAGTACTCAAAACTTATATACACTATTTTTAAAGCATAGAAAACTGCATGAAGGTATTGAAAAAGAGGAGAATATCCTTTTTGATTGTGATGAAGAAATATTTAATAGAATTCACAAGATTATTAAACAACATATTAATGATTTCAATTCTATCTATGAATTACTAGTAAGCGCAAAATTTTTAACAAAAAAAATCCCTTCTCCGCTCTTATGTAAAATACTAGATAAACATAAAGATGATTATTTTAGTATTTGTTCAGTAGCTGTCTATATTTTAAGCAATAACGGAAAAGTAGAACCTGAATACAAGATTGTTAAACAAAAAATCATTAAATTATTAACCACCTTTATAGAAGATTATGAAATAAAAAGTAAATCATCTTATCAAGACGCAAAATATTTTTACCTAATAAATGACTTTAATTACTATCCAGGATTTATCCACACGGATAGAAAAATAAAAACTTTATTACAAAAACATTGGAAAGATATGCAAAAACAAATACAACAGGATTATTTCCAAAACGACGAACCAGCAATAAAAAGCCAATTAACTTCTTCAATTATGGGGGCATCTTACTATCAATGGAATTGTAGTTATAAAAAATTCTTAAAAAGAAGCTTCCTTAAATCCGCTAATACATTTAATAGTTCTCAAAATGCACCCTACTAAGCATCGTATTAAACTTATTGCTACATAGCATAGCCCTAAATTTTGTGTAGCACCTCTTGATAACAAGGATAATTTTGAAGATATAAAAAGGCTACTTCCCGCTTTTTAGGAAGTAGCCTTTTCTTTAGATAGAATCATTCACATGACAACATTTTCATTTCAGACGAAAAATAGAATTAACTATTTCTCAAAATGACGGCTTATTACATCATTCCGCCCATACCACCCATGCCCATGCCGCCCATGTCAGGCATTGCTGGTGCATTTGGTTCTGGCTTGTCAGCTACTACAGCTTCAGTTGTTAAGAACATAGCTGCAACAGATGCTGCGTTTTGAAGTGCAGAACGAGTTACTTTAGCTGGATCTACGATACCAGACTCAAGCATGTTAACCCATTCGCCAGTAGCTGCGTTGAAACCAACGCCTACTTTTTCGCCTTTTAGACGCTCTACAACTACAGATCCTTCTAGACCAGCGTTGATTGCGATTTGACGAACTGGCTCTTCTAGTGCGCGAAGTACGATGTTGATACCTGTTGCTTCGTCGCCTTCAGCTACGATAGAAGCTACTTTTGTGTATACGTTCATAAGTGAAGTACCACCACCTGCAACGATACCTTCTTCTACTGCTGCACGAGTTGAGTTAAGTGCATCTTCAATGCGAAGTTTGCGTTCTTTCAACTCAGTTTCAGTTGCTGCACCTACTTTAATTACCGCTACGCCACCTGCAAGTTTTGCAAGACGCTCTTGTAATTTTTCACGATCGAATTCAGAAGTTGTTTCTTCTAATTGCGCACGGATTTGACCGATGCGAGCTTCGATTTGTTCTGTGCTTCCTACACCTTCAACTACAGTTGTGTTTTCTTTCGTTACAACAACTTTACCAGCGCGTCCTAAAGATTCAACTGTAGCAGATTTTAAGTCACGGCCTAATTCTTCAGTGATTACTTCGCCACCAGTTAAGATCGCGATATCTTCTAGCATTGCTTTACGACGGTCACCAAATCCAGGAGCTTTAACAGCTACTACATTGAATGTACCACGAAGTTTGTTCACTACTAATGTAGCTAACGCTTCGCCTTCTACATCTTCGGCAATGATAAGAAGTGGTTTACCTTGTTGTACCACTTGCTCTAATACTGGTAAGATTTCTTGAATGTTAGAAGTCTTTTTGTCAGTGATTAAGATGTATGGGTTATCAAGAACTGCTTCCATTTTGTCAGAATCAGTAATCATGTAAGGAGATGCATATCCACGATCAAATTGCATACCTTCTACTACGTCTAATTCTGTTGTGAAGCCTTTAGATTCTTCTAAAGTAATAACGCCGTCGTTACCAACGCGCTCCATTGCTTCAGCGATTAATTGACCTACTTCTTCGTCAGCAGCAGAAATAGCAGCTACTTGTGCGATAGAAGATTTACCTTCGATTGGTTTAGAAATCGTTTTTAATTCTTCAATTGCAGCAGTAACAGCTTTTTCGATACCTTTACGAAGACCCATTGGGTTCGCACCAGCTGTTACGTTTTTAAGACCTTCACGAATCATAGCTTGCGCTAATACAGTTGCAGTTGTTGTTCCGTCACCAGCTACGTCATTTGTTTTGCTAGCAACTTCTGCTACTAATTTCGCACCCATGTTTTCGAATGCATCTTCTAATTCGATTTCTTTTGCGATTGTTACACCATCATTTGTAATAAGTGGTGAACCAAATTTTTTCTCAAGTACAACGTTACGACCTTTTGGTCCAAGCGTTACTTTTACTGCATTTGCAAGAGTGTCGACACCGCGAAGCATCGAACGACGTGCTTCTTCACTAAATTTAATATCTTTTGCCATAATAATTGACCCCCTTGGATTTTTTAAGATTTATATAATTAACCGATAACTGCTAAAATGTCACTTTCACGTAAAATCAAGTAGTCTGTACCTTCATATTTCACTTCAGTACCTGCATATTTTGAGAAGATGATAAGATCACCTGCTGCTACCTCTAAAGCAACACGCTCACCATTCTCAAGCACTCGACCAGTACCTACTGCAACAACTTTACCCTCTTGTGGTTTTTCTTTTGCAGTATCTGGTAATACGATACCACTTGCTGTTTTTTCTTCTGCTTGAACAAGCTCAATTACAACGCGATCACCTAATGGCTTTAGCATGAACAATAACCTCCTCATTTTGTTATGTAAATTTCTTTTATTAGCACTCAAGTCATCCGAGTGCTAACACACTTATAATAATAAATAATCTCAATTTCTTTTGCAAGTAAAAAAATCATAATTTTTTCGCAAATCACTATATAAACTTTCTATATAGAATACTGCCTTTACTATATGAATCGTTGTTTCCACTGCTCGTATGTTACAATATGAAAGGACACCCTAAGTTGTTTTCGCTACACACACAACTTTCTCCTGTCTTCTATTATAATTTCAAATAAGGATTTACGAAAAAAACATAATTCAAGTGAGGTTTATATCGTAGGTAGCATATTTACATGTTATCCTAACTTATCTCATACACTATAGTTAGAAAGGATGGTTAAACCATTTGAAGAAACAATACTGGTGGATTATCGTTACATACATTTTAATGCAGTTATCCGGCGTTGTTGGATTACCACTTCTCCTAAAAACAGGACTCTACGATAATAGAGGATTTACCATTGAGGAAAAAGGACAAATCATAACGGGACACTGGGCAATTATTAGCTTCTTTGTTGCATTATGTATCGTACTTTGGTTACTTAGAACAGATATTCGTGACAGGCATTTAGATCCAATGCGCTCTTCTATCCCAGCTACTATTGGATGGATTTTCATCGGGTTCTTCTTAGCAATCATCTCACAATCCATTGCAGGTATGATTGAAATGTATGTATTTGGGGTTCCACGTGAATCTGAGAATACAGACAGACTGATGGACATCGCAAGAACGATACCTTGGTTCCTTATTGTTGTATCTATAATTGGACCTATCTTAGAAGAAATCGTATTTAGAAAAATTCTATTCGGCACGCTTTATAAGAAGTTTAACTTCTTTATCGCAGCTATCATTAGTTCGCTTGTATTTGCAGCAATTCATTTTGATTTTACTCATTTATTGGTATACACTGCTATGGGGCTCGTATTCGCCTTCTTATATGTGAAGACGAAACGTATTATCGTTCCGATTGCAGCTCATGTTGCGATGAATACATTAGTCGCTATTGGGCAAATTTTTATGAGCAATGAACAAATTCAAGAAATGATTAAAGAAGCTGAAAAAATGCAAGGCTTTATCGGAGGATTTTTTGTATGAGAAACTCACCATTGTTCATGGCTGCACTATACTTCCTTCTTGGATGTATCTTTACACGCTTCGCCATTACGAACGTGACAGATACAATCTGGAATATGTGGACAATACTATTTGCAGTTATGGCAACAATTGATTTTAATTTGGCACTTCGCCTTATATTAATTAAATTCACAAAAAAGAAACAATAATAAAACGCAGAGGTCGCTTCCTCTGCGTTTTATTGTGGATAGTTTTTCAAAAAGTAAACTAATGTTTGTAACTCTACAGCTAAGTCAATATGATGAATTCTAATATTCTCTGATACGTTTAATCGCGCTGGTGTGAAATTCAAAATACCGTGCACGCTTGTTTCAGCTAATCTATCTGCTACAGCTTGTGCTACTGTAGCCGGTACTGTTAATATTGCCACTTGTATATCATTTGATAATCTCTCTTCTAATTCATCTAAATGATATACAGGAATGCCCCCGATTTCTGTTCCAACTTTCTCTTCACTAACATCAAATGCCATTTCAATTTTTGTATTATTGTTTTTCGTGAAATTATAATGTAAGAAAGCGGTCCCTAAATTACCTACTCCAATAAGTGCTACACGTGTTATATCATCTTGATCAAGTGTTTCACGGAAAAATGATAATAAATAATTTACGTTATATCCATATCCCTTTTTCCCTAACGCTCCAAAATACGAAAAATCTCTTCGTATTGTTGCGGAATCTACTTTTACTGCCTCACTCAATTCGGCCGATGAAACACGCTGCTTACCAGAAAGAGATAAGTTTTGGATAAATCGATAGTATAGAGGCAATCTTTTAGCAGTGGCTTGTGGAATCTTTTGCTGATCCATATGACCTCTCCTCTCTTCCTATCTTTATTCATATACTTTAATCAAATACAGAAGTTTAGCACTCATTAAATTCCTTGTATAATAAAGAGAAGAAGTATTCTCTCTTTATTTTAAACTATACACTATTTTTAGTATGATTGAGAAATATAAACATGGCAAAGTTAAGAAATTATTTGAGGTGAAAACATTGATTTTATTACAAGTAAACGCGCTTTCGAAATTATACGGTGCAGAAACGATTCTTGCAAACATAAAATTGGAAGTACAAACAAAAGATCGTATCGCATTAGTTGGAAGGAATGGAGCAGGCAAATCTACATTATTAAAAATTATCGCTGGTGAATTATCTCATGATGGTGGCGAAATTATAAAACCGAAAGATGTCTCAATCGGATATTTAGCTCAAAATACTGGACTAGAAACGTCTTTAACAATTTGGGATGAAATGCTAACCGTCTTTACCCACTTACAGCAAATGGAGACAAAACTTCGAAGGCTTGAGCAAGAAATGGGAAAAGAAGAAAACTTTTCAAACGAAGCTACATATGAAAGATTGTTAGCTGATTATGACCAATTGCAACTCAATTATAAAGATCAAGGTGGATATCAATATGAAGCGGATATTCGCTCCATTTTAAGCGGCCTTGGCTTCCCAGTTGAAACGCACCAGACGACGATCTCTACTTTAAGCGGCGGGCAAAAAACAAGATTAGCTCTCGGGAAATTATTATTAACAAAACCAGACTTACTTATTTTGGACGAGCCTACAAACCATTTAGACATCGAAACATTAACGTGGCTTGAGCAATATTTACAAGGTTATCCTGGCGCAATATTAATCGTTTCACATGACCGTTATTTCTTAGACAAACTCGTTACACAAGTATATGAAATTTCGAATAAAGAAAGCAGACGATTTGTTGGTAACTACAGTAAATATTTAGACTTAAAATCAGCATTATATGAGCAAGAAATGAAACGTTACGAAAAACAACAAGATGAAATCGCAAAACTTGAGGACTTCGTTCAAAAGAATATAGCTCGCGCTTCTACAACGAAACGTGCTCAAAGTCGTCGTAAACAACTAGACAGAATGGAATTATTAACGAGACCATTAGGGGATTCTAAGTCAGCATCATTCCACTTCGATATTGAAAAGCAAAGTGGAAATGATGTTTTACAAGTAAATGATGCAACCATCGGCTATGATGAGAACCCTATAATTGAACATGTAACTATGCGCTTAACTCGCGGAGATAGTGTTGCTTTAGTTGGTCCAAACGGAATTGGGAAATCCACATTGTTAAAGTCTATTGTGAATAAGTTACCACTATTAAATGGTGATGTTTCTTTCGGATCAAATGTATCTGTTGGTTATTATGATCAAGAACAAGCAAACTTAACATCTTCTAAACGGGTTTTAAATGAATTATGGGATGAATATCCACTGCAACCTGAAAAAGAAATCCGTACTATACTCGGGAATTTTTTATTCACAGGAGATGATGTACTGAAACCAGTATCTTCTCTTAGCGGTGGACAAAAAGCTCGATTAGCTCTTGCAAAACTTATGATGCAAAAGTCAAATTTGTTAATTCTAGATGAGCCTACGAACCACCTTGATTTAAATAGTAAAGAGATTTTGGAGAATGCTTTAATTGATTACCCAGGGACTCTTCTATTCGTCTCACATGACCGCTACTTTATTAACCGTGTAACAACGACTGTGGTTGAGTTATCAACAGAAGGTGCACAGGAATATTTAGGGGATTACGATTACTACGTTGAAAAGAAAAATGAAATGATTGAACGTGCAGAACTTGAACAGCAAGAAAGTGACATTCCTGTTCAAAAAGTGGTTGCACAAGAGAAATTAAATTATTTAGAAGAAAAAGAGCGTAAAAAACTAGAGCGTCAACGCACCAGAAAAATTGAAGAGCTAGAACAAAGTATATTAGAATTAGAAGAAGAAATTGCTACGTTAGAAGATCAACTTTGCTTACCAGAAATATATGCAGATTATGAAAAAGCTAGTGAAATTACAACTAAAAAGCAAACGCTACAAGAACAACTTGAAACTTGTATGGCAGAATGGGAAGAGCTGCATGTATAAGCATATTTAAATAAAAAAGATGTCTCATAAGTCAGGATTTTTGACTATGCGACATCTTTTTTTCTTTTAATACAGAAACAATTTTTTGAGTATATCAATCGTAACTTAGAATATACCAACGATTTTTCAAATATATCTATTGTAACCCTATATATATTAACAATTCGACACGAAATATCGATTTAACGACAAAGATTGACAATATTAGCATCTTCTATAATAGGGGGATGTTTCAAAATGTTTTTCGGGGATATCTTCTTACTTTTTATTTCCCGAAAAAGAACAAATTCAAAGGTCTGACATCATCCTATTTATCCACAATTTTATACACATATCCACCTTTATAAAATAAACCTTAAAATACCTTTTCCACATTATCCACAATCGACAAAAAAGTTATCAACATTTTATATACACAATAAAACCCATATTATCAACAGACAATATGGGTTTTATCCACAACCTGTGGTTAATTATGTGCATAACTATGCTTCAATATCTAATCCTGGATTTGCATTTAAGGCTAATGTTGCACGCTTACCTTGTTCATAAGCAATTGTCCCTGCGGCTGCAATCATCGCTGCATTATCTGTGCATAAAGATAGCGGTGGAATAATTAATTCAATGTTTTCTTTTTGTGCAAATTCCTCTTCTAATCGCGCACGAAGTCCTTTATTAGCAGCTACTCCACCAGCAAGAAGTAATTGCTTTACATTATAAGCTTCTGCTGCACGAGCTGCTTTCGTTACAAGTACATCTATTACACTTTCTTGGAAACTTGCCGCTAAATCTTCTGGCGCAATTTCTATACCGCGTTGTTTTGCGTTATGCACAGTGTTGATAACTGCTGATTTCAATCCACTAAAGCTAAAATCATATGAATCCGGTTCTAGCCATGCACGAGGCAAATCAATTGTCGGTTCTCCTTCATGTGCAAGGCGATCAATATGAGGACCACCTGGATATGGCATAGATAACGTACGAGCTACTTTATCATATGCTTCTCCAGCTGCATCGTCTCGTGTTTCACCAATTACTTCGAATGAACCATGTTCTTTCATATAAACAAGTTCTGTATGCCCACCGGATACAACAAGTGATAATAACGGGAATTGAACTTCTTTTACTAAACGGTTCGCATAAATATGACCAGCAATATGATGAACACCGACTAACGGAATATCATGTGCAAACGCTACTGCCTTCGCTGCATTTACTCCAATTAGAAGTGCTCCTACTAAACCAGGACCTTCTGTTACAGCAATTGCATCAATATCATCAAATGTGATGTTTGCTTCCTTTAAAGCTTCTTCTAACACAACTGTAATTTCTTCTACATGATGACGGGATGCAATCTCTGGTACAACGCCGCCAAAACGTTTATGACTTTCAATTTGTGATGCAACGACATTCGCAATAATTTCCGTTCCATTTTTAACAACTGCTACTGCTGTTTCATCACAACTTGTTTCAATACCAAGTATAATCGTATTTTTTTCCATTATATATTCACCCACATTACGAGACCATCTTCCTGATTGTCTGCATAGTATCGTTTACGAATCCCACCATTTTGAAATCCGTATTTTCTGTATAACTGCTTTGCTACTTCATTTGATACACGTACTTCAAGTGTCATTGTTTTTACCCCTAGTTCTTTCGCTTCAGAAATAACTGCTTTCAATAGGGCATCTCCTAACTTTTGACCTCGGTATTCTGGCAAAATAGCTATATTCGTTATATGTGATTCATCAATAATTATCCACAATCCACAATACCCGACTACACGACCATCTTTTTCTAACACAATATAATGTGCATGTTCATTCATCGTTAATTCACGATGAAAGGCATCTGCAGTCCAAGGAGTTGAAAAAGACGCTTCTTCAATAGCTACAATTTGAGCAATATCATCAAGCTCCATCTTTCTAAATATCATATCCATCTTCTGCAAGCTCCTACTTGTTTTGACTTTCTAACCACTTTGTTTCAGCTTCAGCTAAACGAAGATAGCTCGGAACAAACGTATGCACATCTTGTTCTTCTTTTTGTAATCCTAAGAATGCTAGCTCACTTGGTCTTGGATTATTTTTAGTAAATGGAGCGAATACAGCTTGATCACCTAAATGTTCTATAATTGTTTCTTTATGCAATTTAACATCGTTACCGATAAATAAAACAGGCTGTCCTTTATCTTTTAACATTTGCAACCAGTCCACAATAAGAATAATTCGGTCTTCTTCTATTGAAGTTAACTGCTCTCCTTCATATGTATATAACCCTGTATAAATTTGCCCACGTCTTCCATCAAATAAAGGACAAATTAACCCGTTAAAGTTAGCACCGTTTGCAGCTACTACCTCTAAACTTGATACACCTACAATTGGTATTTGAAGTGACCAAGCTAATGTTTTTGCCGCTGTCACGCCTATGCGAACACCTGTATAGGATCCAGGTCCAGCAGCTACAACGATTTTAGTTAATTCCTTCGGTTTTACGCCACACTCTTTTAACAGTTTCTCTACAGCTGGCATAAGACGTACAGAATGGTTTTTCGTTAAATTTGTAATGATTTCCCCAATTACGTTTCCTTCCTCAATAAGGGATACACCCATTACGTAATTTGAAGTATCAATTGCTAGTACTTTCATCTTGTAATAGCTCCTCACATAATCTAATATAGCGATCTCCAATTGGCTCGAGTATAATTCTTCTTGTGTCATCTCCAGCATGGAATAAACTAATTTGTAACTTTTCATTTGGTAAATATGCCTCTATTAAATGAGCCCATTCTACTACCGTAATTCCTTCACCGTAGAAATATTCATCAAAGCCTAAGTCCTCTTCACTTTCTGCTAAGCGATACACGTCCATATGATATAGCGGTAATCTTCCTTTATATTCTTTAATGATATTAAAGGTAGGACTATTTACAACTCTTTTCACTCCAAGACCTTTTGCTAGTCCCTTTGTAAAAGTCGTCTTACCAGCTCCAAGATCTCCTTCTAAAATAATTACATCTTGTGCCTCTACGAGCTCACCTAGTTTTTCTGATAACCTTTGTGTCTCCTCAGAAGATTTTGTTGTTACTTCATATTTACTCACAGACTTCACCTACTTTACTCACAATGTTCTCTGCTCTTTATTATACAGGTTTTGAATATATAAAAAAGTCCTTAGGAGTTGTCCTAAGGATAGTTTGACTGTCTTTATTAGTTTTTTGTTAAAACAAATAAAAAAATACGAAACAACTTGTTTCGTTCTTTTCTTTATATGAAATGGCGGTCCCGACCGGGGTCGAACCGGCGATCTCCTGCGTGACAGGCAGGCATGTTAACCACTACACCACGGGACCATTTGGTTGCGG
>NZ_JAKUGE010000073.1:0-19618 GCF_022663795.1 Bacillus cereus group sp. BfR-BA-01349 | reverse complement strand
CAAAACTAAAAGGATTGTCCCCTGTGCAATACAGAGTTCAATCCTTAGTAGCTGCTTAATATATTTGTCTAATTTTTTGGGTTCAGTTCAAGGTGGAGGTCTTCTTGATTTATTATTTAATATTTTGAACTTATATGAACTGAAGTAGAAGAGTATGATAAGCACTTTCAGGGAACGAGAATATAACGGAATATAAAATATTACTAAACGTATATAACTAATGAATACAATGTCTTTTTCAGTTATTAAGTTGTAAATCATTTTATGATAAAATCTTTTACATAATTTAATAAAGGGGTAGTATTTAATGGGTTATTTCTCAAATGGTTTATTAGTTTTGTTTGTGCTAATCGTATGCAGTTGTATATTTTTTGGTTGATAATATAATGAGAGTCTTATATAAAAGAAGTTATCTTAAGTGAGATAACTTCTTTTTATTTTATATTGAGAAGGAATTCTATCTTTCTTATTGAAGTTTGTTCTAGTTATTTTTACATCGATCAGATTTGTGTAAAGGGAATTTTATGAAATATAAACAAGCCAGAGAATAGGGAGTATTTACATGGAAAATAGTATACGCTACACAAGTGAACATCCTACAGATTTTAATGGATTATTATCCTTATACGAATCTTTAGGATGGAATTCTCTTAAATTAACGGTTAACGAGTTAGAACGAATGTGTAAGCAAAGTTGGTATGCAATTTATGTTTTTGATGATAAGAGGTTAGTAGGGATGGGGCGTGTCATATCAGATGGAGTAATAACAGGCGTTATTTGTGGAGTTGGTGTATTGCCAAAATATCAGTCTAGTGGCATCGGAAAAGAAATAGTGAAACGATTAATCCAGCACTGTGAACAAAACAAGGTTATTCCACAACTTATGTGTGTAGAAAAATTGCAATCTTACTATGAATCTATAGGGTTTGAGGCATTCTCTATTGGTATGACAAAACATATTATAAGATAGAGGTGCTTTATCCCGCTATTTGCCGGGTAGTAAAACCCCCACGGATTAAAGTTTCACTTTATATTTTCAGTTTACTCGTACATATTTTCAAACTTCAACATAAAGGAGAATGGCTGTATGGAGATTGCTAAAGGGATAGAAATGTTACAACTTGAATTTCAAGAATTTGTTATTCATCCAATTCTTTTATGGGATGATGAAATGGCAGTATTAATAGATACGGGTTTCCCAGGACAAATTGAAGATATACAAGTAGAGATGGAAAAGGTTGGGGTATCATTTGATAAGTTAAAAGTCGTGATTTTGACGCATCAGGATATTGATCATATAGGTAGTCTTCCGGAGTTGTTGCAGCGCTGTCGAAGTAATATTAAAGTTTATGCGCACGAACTAGATAAGCCATATATCGAGGGGGATTTACCTTTATTGAAGGACGGAAATGTAGAGAACCGACCAAAAGGAAAAGTGAGTGATACTGTGATTGATGGGCAAGAACTTCCGTATTGCGGTGGAATACTAATTCTTCATACTCCAGGGCATACTCCGGGTCATATTAGTTTATATTTGAAACAAAGTAAAATTCTTATTGCAGGAGACTCTATGTATAGTGTGAATGGGATGTTAGGAGGAATTCACGCCCCAACAACTATAAATATTAAGGAAGCAAAGAAGTCTTTGAAGAAGTATTTAAATTTACATATTGAATCTGTAGTTTGTTACCATGGGGGATTTAGTAAGGAGAATATAAATGTTCAACTTCAAAATTTGTAAAAGTTAAAGTGAAATTTTTTGTTAAACAGCATTGAAGTATAATCTGATTATTAGTATATAAATAAATTATAAAAGAGCATGTTTGAAAAAATTCAAACATGCTCTTTTATTAAAGCAAATCAGTTTAATATGAATGATCCAATCCGTTCCAATAAAAAGAACCGATTTCTTGTGCTAATTCATCTATATTTGCAAGAATAGGATTGTGATTTTCATCTTTAAAATTCCCAATTGATAATAAAGATACGAAAGCATGAGCCGCAAATTTAGCGTTTCCTTTCGGAATTTCTCCGATGTGCATCGCGTTATCGAGTGCTTTTTCTAGTACTTCATACATATTATCTTCAGCATTTTTTAATTGCTTCAATTGCTCTTTAGATAACGACAGTTTTGCATCTTTCATAAAATTTTTCATATCAATATCCATCGTTGCGTGTAAGTAAACTTTAGCGAAGTCTAATAATCTTTCTTCTAAAGTTTTGTTTGTAGAGAGTATTTGAGACATATTCTCACGTATACGTACCATCATTTCGATCATAGTAGCGGTAAATAAATCGGCTTTTGTTGAATAGTAATAGTAGACAGTTGCTTTCGTAACGTCACAAACTTTTGCGACCTCATCCATAGAAACGACTTGATAATTTTGTGTAAGAAATAAGCGGGTTGCTACTTCTAAAATGGTTTCTTTTGTAGATTTTGTATTTTTATTTTGACGCGGCCTTCCGAGAGGACGTTGTTTTTGTTCCAAATCCATTCGCTCCTGACATTTATGATTGAGATAATTATAACATAATTTTCAATCACCCTTGATTAATTAACCGACCAGTATATATAATTAATAATGGAGGGAAAAAGGAAGGTGGGTTTTTTATGAAAAAGCACCCGTTACATATGTTAGGGAGGCTTGTAGCAGGGAGAAATACGCAATGGATCACTTTATCGGTGTGGGTTCTTATTACATTATTACTTTCATTTACGTTACCACAAGTAAACAGTACGAAAGAACCGAATCCGAAAAATTCACCTGAAACAGCTATGTCACAGCAAGCGGAAGCGCTTATGAAAAAAGAATTTCCGAATAATGCAGGGAATCCGCTGTTAGTAGTATGGTATAGAGATGGTGGATTACAGTCACAGGATTATAAACTCATACAAGACGTTTATAAAGAGTTAAAAGCTAGTCCTTTAAAAGAACAATCAACGTTACCACCATTTGATACAATTCCAGAGCAAGTATTATCAAAAAGTGCATCAAAAGATGGTACATCATTTGTTACACCGGTATTCTTTAATAAATCTGCTGGTACGGATATATTAAAAGGAAATCTTGAAGAGTTTAGAAAAATAGTGAATAGTAAGGTGGATGAAGATCCATTTAAACAAAAAATAAGTGAATCTGGTTTACATGTTCGATTATCTGGACCTGTAGGTATTCAAACGGATGCAGTTAGTTTATTTAGTCAAGCAGATGTGAAATTGTTAGTGGCTACTGTATTATTAGTCTTGGTCCTATTAATTTTACTTTACCGTTCGCCAATTTTAGCAATTTTACCTATACTTGTTGTTGGCTTTGCATACGGTATCATTAGTCCTACACTCGGTTTTTTAGCTGATCACGGATGGATTAAAGTGGATGCCCAAGCGATATCAATTATGACAGTATTATTGTTTGGTGCTGGAACGGACTATTGTCTATTTTTAATTTCGAGATATAGAGAGTACTTGTTAGAAGAAGAAAGTAAATATAAAGCATTGCAACTTGCAATTAAAGCTTCTGGCGGTGCAATAATAATGAGTGCGTTAACTGTTGTACTTGGATTAGGAACATTATTACTTGCTCATTATGGAGCCTTTCATCGATTTGCAGTACCATTTAGTGTTGCTGTATTTATAATGGGAATCGCAGCTTTAACGATTTTACCAGCACTATTATTAATTTTCGGTAGAATTGCATTTTTCCCGTTTATACCGAGAACAACTTCAATGAATGAGGAGTTTGCAAGAAAGAAAAAGAGGGCTGTAAAAGTTAAAAAATCAAAAGGCTCCTTTAGTAAAAAACTTGGAGATGTAGTAGTCCGAAGACCGTGGACAATAATTATGCTAACTGTGTTTGTATTAGGTGGATTGGCTTCGTTCGTACCACGTATTCAATACACATATGACTTATTAGAATCGTTTCCAAAGGATATGCCTTCTCGTGAAGGGTTTACGTTAATTAGTGATCATTTCTCAGCTGGTGAACTAGCACCAGTAAAAGTGGTTGTTGATACGAAAGGAAAAGAGCTTCCTATTAAACAAGAACTAGAGAAATTTTCTTTCGTAAATACAGTGAAAGAGCCAAAAGAGGGAAAAGAAAATAAGCAAATACAAATGTATGAAGTTTCTTTAGCGGAAAATCCATACTCAATTGAAGCGTTAGATCAAATTCCTAAATTGAAAAGTAATGTAGAAAAAGTATTAAAAGATGCTGGGATTAGTAATGCTGAAGAGCAATTGTGGATTGGTGGAGAAACAGCTTCATTATATGATACAAAGCAAATTACTGAACGTGATGAATCAGTAATTATTCCAGTAATGATTAGCATTATCGCTTTACTATTACTTGTTTATTTACGATCGGTTGTTGCGATGATTTATTTAATTGTAACTGTCGTTTTATCATTCTTCTCAGCATTAGGAGCAGGATGGATATTACTTCATTACGGTATGGGATCGCCGGCCATTCAAGGTGCGATACCGTTGTACGCATTCGTATTTTTAGTTGCTTTAGGTGAAGATTATAATATCTTTATGGTTTCAGAAATATGGAAAAACAGAAAGACACAAAATCACTTGGATGCAGTAAAAAATGGTGTAATACAAACAGGTAGTGTTATTACATCGGCAGGTTTAATTTTAACAGGAACTTTTGCAGTGTTAGGCACACTTCCAATTCAAGTATTAGTTCAATTTGGCATTGTAACTGCAATTGGCGTATTACTAGATACGTTTATCGTAAGACCGTTACTTGTACCCGCAATTACAGTTGTGTTAGGCCGATTTGCTTTTTGGCCAGGTAAACTTTCAAGAAAGAGTGAAGAAATACAAAAGGTGGATGCCTAGGTAAAAAAGCCAAGGATATTTTCCTTGGCTTTTTTCAATGTAGTTAATTAATTTTTCGAAGTCAAATCATCAGCTGCAGCGTGATCAGCATCTTCAATTGTTGTTTCGGGCATTCCGTATAAGCCGTTCATTGCTTGTTCTTCGATAGTAAGGTTTGCAGTATTATTATTTTGAATAGATGTAGTGTTTTCAGTAACATTTTCTTTTTTATTCATATTTTTGTTATTCATGTACGTATCCTCCAAATTTTATTTGATTTATCTATAGTATGTGGATGGATTTCCAGAAATATGTGAATTGATTCTTACATATGTTATATAATTAAATAAATAATTAGGGTGAATTGTAAACTGTTAGGAGTGAACAATTATGGTGAAAGCAAGGGAATTAGCCTTCTAAAATAAAAAGAAAATTTTAGGAGGCTATTAGAATGAAGTTTCATGTAATTGATAGAGAAGATTGGAATAGAGAGCAGTATTTTGAGCATTATTTAAAGTTGAAATGTACATTTAGTATGACTGTTAATGTTGATATCACGATGTTATTAGAGGAAGTATATAAAAAGGGAATAAAATTTTATCCCGTTTTTATATATTTAATTTCTAGAGTAGTAAATAATCATAAAAAATTTCGAACATGTTTTAACGATGAAGGAGTTTTAGGCTATTGGGAGGAAATGATACCGAGTTATACGATCTTTCATAAAGATGATAAGTCTTTTTCAAGTATATGGACGGATTATTCAAGGGATTTCCGCACTTTCTATAAGAATTATGAAGACGATATGAGATGCTATGCTAGTGTTCATGGTTTTTTCACGAAAGAAAATATTCCGCCTAATGTATTTCCAATTTCTAGTATACCTTGGACTAGTTTTACTGGATTTAATCTTAATATTAATAATGATGAAAATTTTCTATTGCCAATTATAACTTGTGGGAAATATTTTAACGAAGGAAACAAGGTTATGCTACCAGTTTCATTGCAAGTACATCATTCGGTTTGTGATGGATATGATGCGAGTCAATTTATAGAAGATTTACAGCAGTTAAGTAATACTTGCAACGAGTGGCTTAAGTAATATCTAATTTTTAATTATATAAAGTGAAACTTTAATCAGTGGGGGTTTTGTTCAGCCCCACTGATTATTAGCCCCACCCCCACCTAACTTTTTTGCTTTCGCTGAATTTTGAGGTGGGGGTCTTACTGCCTGGAAAATAGCGGGATAAAATTGAAAATGAATAACAGAAGAGAACATGTTTACATTACATGGTCTCTTCTGTTATTCATTAATACTAAGTGATTGTGGAAAATATAGGGTGATTTGTAGTTTAATAGTAAAGAGAGTGATTAGTATTAATTTTCTTTGTTTTTAAAAGAATAAGGATATAAATGTTTTAACAGGGGGGAATAAAGTGAAATTCATAAGCATTGAAAAAGATGAGATCTTAATTGGGGATATGGCAAAATTGTATTGTAAAGTATTTGAGAAAACAAATTTCAATGAAATGATCGAACGAATGAATAGGCATATAGAATATACAGGTTTTAAAGGTATAGTAGCAATAAATGATGAAAATGAAGTAGTTGGCTTTACTTATGGTTATCGCTCAATGGAGGGACAGTACTATAATCAATTAATGAGAGAAGCGTTACATCTAGAGCAAGTAGACGAATGGTTACAAGATTGTTTTGAATTTGTAGAGTTAGCAGTTCACCCACAATATCAAAATGAAGGTCTTGGAACGAAATTACATAATAAATTACTAGAAGGGCTTTCAAATAGAACGAGTGTTTTAACAACACAAGTAAACAATGAAAAAGCACGTTCGTTATATGAAAGATTAGATTGGGTAAATGTATTGGAGTCATTTCATCCAAGTACAAATGATACTCCATATGTAATAATGGGAAAAGCATTAAAAATAAAAGTGAATTGATAATTATAGCATTCACAACAGTTGTCGGTTTGTAATAATGAAGGGGAAAACAACAATGATATCTATAGAAAAAGCTACAATTTTAGATGCTGAGAAATTAACAGAAATAATGAAAAGAACATTTGATGCAGAAGCAAAACAATGGCTATATGGACAAGATGATGTCATTGATTATAACATTCAACCACCAGGATATTCTTCAGTTGAAATGATGGAATATTCCATTGAAGAATTGGATTCTTTCAAAGTTGTAATGGATAAAGAAATAATTGGAGGGATAATAGTTACGATTTCTGGTAAGTCGTACGGTCGAATTGATCGTATTTTTGTAGATCCTGTTTATCAAGGAAAAGGAATTGGATCACATGTTATGAAATTAATAGAAAAGGAATATCCAAACATAAAGATTTGGGATCTCGAAACATCTAGTAGACAAATTAATAATCATCACTTTTATAAAAAGATGGGCTACCAAATGATTTTTGAATCGGAAGATGAGTATTGTTACGTGAAAAGAATAAAAACAAGCTCAAACAAAGCGAGTGTAGTTACAAATAAAGATATGAAAAATAGTCAATACGAAAACTGTAATTTAGCAAATACAGGGTATTATCAAGTGAATTTAAAAAACAGTTCATTTGTTGGTAGCAATATAATGAATACGAATATGAGTAATTGCAATGTAAGTCAATCAAAGTTTAGAAATATAAATTTTAGAAGGTCATCATATGCAGATTTAAATCTTTCTGGCAGTAAATTTAATTTGGTGACTTTAGGTGGAGTACAATTCAAAAATACAAGTCTCGGAGATGAGAAGGAACCTATTTTATTCGATAAATGTGA
Organism: Bacillus cereus group sp. BfR-BA-01349; assembly: GCF_022663795.1. Taxonomy (NCBI): domain Bacteria; kingdom Bacillati; phylum Bacillota; class Bacilli; order Caryophanales; family Bacillaceae; genus Bacillus; species Bacillus cereus group sp. BfR-BA-01349. Next base: position 11,992 of record NZ_JAKUGE010000073.1, on the reverse strand, counting down.
CTTGGAAGGTAGCACCATAAGTAACAGTAATCTGAAAAATATTGAAATAGAAAATTGTAATATAGTCGGGATGAAACTAAATGGTATTCCAATTGAAAATTTACTTGATTTATATAACGAGGTGAAAAGTTAACCAAATCCATATTTGTTAATCTTTTTGGAAAATAAGTGTTATATCGAAATAATTATGTAAAAATGACATAAAGAAATACGAGTGAGAAGGTCATTCATACATGTTTCTAGAATACACACAAACAAATATATTGTTATTTATATGGAGGAGAGAAAGATGGGGATCAACGTTAGAGCAGTAGAAATACAAGATGCTAGAGCAATTCATCGTATATGTATACAGGATGACGTTTTACCGTATATGGTTTTCCTACCTAGCATGCGTGTAGAAGCTATGGAAAATAGAATTCGAAATTTAGCACAAAATCAATTTGAATTTGTTGCAGAATATGATGGAGAAGTTGTTGGGTTTGTAGGTTTAACACAAAGTCCGGGCCGAAGATCTCATTCAGGCGATCTATTCATTGGGGTAGACAGTGAATATCATAATAAAGGAATTGGGAAAGCACTTCTTACGAAGATGCTTGATCTGACTGATAATTGGTTAATGTTAGAGAGAGTAGAACTAGGTGTGTTAGAAACGAATCCAAAAGCAAAAGCTTTATATGAAAAATTTGGATTTGTAGAAGAGGGAGTAAAGATAGGGAATTTGAAAGCTCACGGAAAGTTTATTAATGAAATTATGATGAGTCGTTTTAGACCGAATGGTTTAATTGTACATAATTAATAGTTAAAAGCATGACAGTATACTGTCATGCTTTTTCATTAGAATTTGGCTGTAATAAAAATAATACTAAACCAATAAAAATAACTGTAATTCCTAGTCCTTGTTGTAAAGAAATAGTCTCATGTAATATAAAGTACGCTAGCATACAAGTGCCAATTGTTTCACCTAAAATACTCATTGAAATTACAGTAGCACTCATCCATTTTAATAACCAATTAAAAATGGTTTGTCCTAAAATTGTAGCAATGAAAGCTAATCCAATAAAGCACAACCAAGTTTGTGTAGAGTAATGGATGAAAGATTCTTGTTGCATGAAAGCAAATATGCTAAGAAAGCCAGCACTACTTCCATAACTAATTACCGAATAGGGTATAAGTGACAAATCTTTACGAACGTGTTGGCTAATGAAAAAATAAGCAGTAATGATACCGGCAGCGATAAATGCTAAAATATCTCCATATAAAGCTTCTCCACTAATTTGGAAATCTTGCCAGCCAATGATGATACTACCTGAAATAGCGATGAGGCAACCAATAACCGCTCCTTTCGTAAATCTCTCCTTAAATAAAAAATAACCACCAATCATTGAGAACAAAGGTTGTAACGTTACGATAACTGTAGAGCTTGCTACAGAAGTATATTGTAATGATTCAAACCATAGTACATAATGTGCAGCTAAAAATAGCCCAGATACGAATCCAAGTGCCCATTGTTTTTTCGGTAAAGTTATTAGCTCATTTCGACTATTTTTATTAAATAGTAATAACGGTAACAGGATTAGTGTGGCAAAGAATAATCGGTAAAAAGCAATGATTGTCGCAGGAGCATCTGCCAATTTTACAAAAATTGCTGAAGTTGATAAGGCGAATACACCAAAAAATAAGATGAAATATGAAAGAATAGGTGATTTCAAAGTTTGTTCCTCCGATAGAATGTTTATTATAATAAACTTAATGCGATATAATGTACAAAAGTAAGTATATAAGTCCCGGAGATAATAGGAAAGGATTATTTGCCTTTGTTTAGTATGTCAGCACAAAGACAATGAAATATGCATTATGATGGACGAAAGGAAGTTTTACTATGATACATGATAGGCTTGGACAAACAGTATTAAGTTATCGTAAGAAAAATAATATGACAATTCGTGAATTCGCTGAGTATGCAGGGATTAGTACATCACTAATTAGCCAAATTGAAAGAGGACATGCTAATCCTTCTTTAAATGTTTTGGAGTTAATTGCAAAAGCATTAAATGTACCGCTGTTTACACTTTTTATTAATGATATTGATACAGATTCGCTCATTTCTAAGAAAAAAGATCGAAAAAAAGTATATCGGGAAAACAATGATCACATTGTATATGATGTATTAACACCTGATTTTATGAAAGCACGTATTGAAATGTTAATGATGGATTTAAATAAACAAGCAAACACAACAGAAAGCCATTATTCCCATGAAGATAAGGAAGAGATTGCTGTTATTATGAAAGGGGAAGTGTACGTGGAATTGGAGGGAAAAGAATATTTTTTAGAAGAAGGCGATGTTGTACGTATTCCACCGAATGTGAAGCATCGATTTTTGAATAAAAGTGATGAATCGAATCACATTTTATTTGTACTGACACCATCTTTAGGATGAAAATATAGTGATTTTTATTAGGGGAGAAAGAAAATGGAAAACAAAAGTATTTTAAAAGGCGGCCTTTCAATTATTTCTCAATGCAAAAAAGAAACAAATGATATTTGGCATGCGCATTTTGGAGCAGCTACAATTGCTAGTTATTTTAATCATATAAAGAGAGCTCCAAATTATAAAGATATAACATTAGAAAAATTCCGGTATGTTATTCATTCTTAATGAACGTCAATAATCTGTAAAAGGAAGCTTAATCTAGTTTCTTTTTTTGTTAGTAGTATATTATTTTTTCAAATATGTAAGATTTTACATGCGTATTTTACTTTTACTAATTATGTAAGTAGGCTATACTGAAATACATACATTTTATTTTTGGAGAGATGTAAAACGACATGGAACTAGCGAAATTAGAAAAAGTAATTGAAATAAAAAAAGAAGAACTTTTATATTTAGTATCGGATTATGGAATTCAACATGAAAAAGTATTGGCATTGAGTCAAGAACTAGACAAATTAATCAATTACTTTATGTTTTTAAAATAAAGAGAACTATGACGTGGTTTGTATATGTTATAGTTCTTTTTTATTAGGTAATTTGAAAATATATTCAAATATATTGTCTAATTTCTTACAGAATGCGCAACTTGCTAGTCGAATATAAGGACTTTTGGTTATAATAAAAAGGAATTATTAATTGTATCGGTTAGGAGCGCAGCACATATGAAAACAGTTGTTGTTATCGGTGGAGGTATAACGGGACTTTCTACTATGTTTTATTTAGAAAAATTAAAAAAGGATTATAATATCGATTTAAATTTAATTCTTATTGAGAAAGAAGAGTATTTAGGTGGAAAAATCCATAGTGTGGAAGAAAAGGATTTCATTATGGAGTCAGGAGCGGATTCAATCGTTGCTCGTAATGAATATGTTATGCCACTTGTAAAAGATTTAAATTTAGAAGATGAAATGGTATATAATGAAACGGGTATTTCTTACATATATTCTGAAAACATGTTACATCCGATTCCTTCTGATACTATATTTGGGATACCGATGAGCGCCCGGTCGTTGTTTAGCAGTACACTAGTCTCAACGAAAGGGAAAATCGTAGCTTTAAAAGATTTCATAACGAAAAATAAAGAGTTTACGAAAGATACATCACTTGCTCTATTTTTAGAAAGTTTCTTAGGGAAAGAGTTAGTGGAAAGACAAATTGCTCCTGTGCTTTCAGGCGTATATTCTGGTAAATTGAATGAGCTTACAATGGCATCTACATTACCATATTTACTAGATTATAAAAATAAGTATGGAAGTATTATTAAAGGTTTTGAAGAGAATAAAAAACAATTCCAATCAGCAGGAAATAAAAAATTCGTATCATTTAAAGGTGGACTATCTACGATAATTAATCGCTTAGAAGAAGTGCTGACTGAAACTGTCGTAAAAAAAGGTGCTATAACGACGGCTGTAAGTAAACAAGAAAATCGATATGAGATTTCTTTTGTAAATCATGAAACAATACAAGCTGATTATGTTGTTTTAGCAGCTCCACATGATATAGCACAAACTTTATTACAGTCTAATGAGTTAAATGAGCAGTTTAATACATTTAAAAACTCATCTCTTATAAGTATTTACTTAGGATTTGACATACTAGATGAACAACTACCAGCTGACGGCACAGGGTTTATTGTAACGGAAAACAGTGATTTACATTGTGATGCTTGTACATGGACAAGTCGAAAGTGGAAACATACATCGGGTAAACAAAAATTATTAGTAAGAATGTTTTATAAGAGCACCAATCCGGTATATGAAACAATCAAAAATTATAGTGAAGAAGAATTAGTACGAGTAGCTTTATATGATATTGAAAAGAGTCTTGGAATTAAAGGTGAACCAGAAGTAGTCGAAGTTACAAATTGGAAAGATTTAATGCCGAAATATCATTTAGAACATAATCAAGCGGTTCAAACATTGCAAGAAAAAATGACGAATCTTTATCCAAATGTATATTTAGCTGGTGCCTCATATTACGGTGTCGGAATTGGTGCGTGTATTGGAAATGGAAAGAATATAGCCAATGAAATAATGGCTATATTAAATAAATAATACTGTAGAATAAATAAAAACTGTCTCTTCAGCAAAATGGAGGAACAGTTTTTATTTATTTTATTTGAATGGAAATTTTGTTGTTTTTTACATTTTTTTCTTTTATTGTTAATGTTATTTCTCCAGACTCTTTAAATGAATACGGTGATAGTTGATAAATATCTTTTATATCATGTTTTTCCTGTAATTTATTTACCGGTATTGATACGATATTTGGCTTCCATGTTTCTTGTTTTCCTGAAGGATATTCTATAAGTATTACCGGATTTTTTAACTGTATTGTTTTCCAAGAGATGAAATATAGTTGTACTTCTGTATCTTTTTTTAATAATTCTTCGGAGAAATAACCGAATTCGCCTACATTACCGAAAACAGTATAGTTTTGATTTTTTAATTTAATATCTAAATAACCAGGTTGATATGTTACTGCATGATAAGTTCCATATGAAAGTGAGAGTATGGCAGCGATTAAAATACCGATTGAAAATGTCGTAAAGCTATTGCCTTTAAAGCTAGTCATCATGAATGAGTTTGGTGTGAATTTCTTTGCGAATAAAAAAATAAGTAATATGAGTAAGAGGGATAAGCCGATGAATATATACATAGGAAATTTTCACCTCCACAATAAAATAATATATTAACTATATTTTACCATAAATGTATGGGGTAGGTTGGTTGTTTAGAAGGAGAAAATGAAGAAACAATTTCTTTACAGTTCTTGATAATTTAAAATTCGATTTATGGAAATTATAGCGTGATGTTTGAGGTGCAATCAGAAGGTATCTAATTCGTGTATATAGAACCAAGAGAGAATGTGCCATTAGAAATGTTTGATTTATGGAACAATAAGGACTTTACTAATTATACATATTTTTTCTGATATAATGAATGAGTAGAGAGAAAGGAGTGATCCTATGGCATTTCCTATATTAGAAACAGAACGCTTACGTTTAGTTGAAATAGAACAATCTTATTGTCAAAAAATATATGAAATCTTTTCATTGGATGAAGTGACGTGTTACTACGGTATGAATTCTTTTACGGAGTTTGGACAAGCTTCACGTATGATCGAATCTTTTTCAAAAAATTACTTTGAGAAAAAGGCAATACGATGGGGAATTGTGTTAAAAGAAACGAACGTTTTAATAGGAACAATTGGACTAAACAATTTACAATTATGGAGTAAACGATCTGAGATTGGATATGATCTGCATCCTCGCTATTGGGGAAATGGTTATGCTTCAGAAGCAGCTGGAGAAATTATTGATTATGGATTTAAAGATTTAGGTTTGTTTAGAATTGGAGCTATTACATATCCTGAAAATGTTACTTCTTGTAGAATGTTATCTAAAATTGGCTTCCAAAAGGAAGGGCTATTGCGCGGATATATTCATCAAGGAAATAAGCAACACGATGCATTATTGTATTCTATAGTGCGAACTGATGTTGAGGACATAAATTTATAATAAAAAAACCTCTTAATTAAAAGAGGTTTTTTTTATTATAAATTAACCTAATTTAGGTAATAAACGTTCTCCGCTTTTCATGCTACTTTTACATAAAGGGCATTTAGGCTCTTCTTCAAATGAAAAGTTCTTTCTCATCCATCCTAAACAATCCTCTGATTCACATTCCCAAACAGGGGTTTGTTCTGGTGGTACTTCTGCTACATCGTTCTTTCGATTGCGATACATGTAACCACTCCTTTTATGTAAAAAATTTTAGTTATATATTAAAAAGGTTGTTAACCTTGCTGGTAACAACCTTTTTATTGTTTGAATTATAGCTTTACAACGTTTTTAGCTTGAGGTCCGCGGTTACCTTCTTCAACTTCAAAGCTAACTTCTTGACCTTCGTCAAGAGACTTGAAGCCGTCGCCAGTGATAGCTGAGAAGTGAACGAATACATCGTTACCGTCTGCAACTTCGATGAAACCGAAACCTTTTTCGCTGTTAAACCATTTTACTTTACCTGTTAATGTCATGGTAATGCCTCCTAAAAGTAGAAAAATTACAATATGATCGGCCTTATTTGAATGAAAATAAAATTTCACATATTATCAAAAACCCATAAGGGGTACAAACTGTCCCTGATTGATACTTGATAATATGCAAAGAAAATATAGTGTTAAATTGACCTTAATTACTATCTTACAACAAATGGTGGGAAATAGCAAGTGCTGGTAATGCCACTGAGTAATCTGGGTGATAATAGTAAAGGCACAAAGGCACCTCTTTTATTTATATATTATTCCTAATTTGGATTTATGCAAAATCATGTAAGAAAAACTTAGAGTAAATATTAATAATGTATTTTTTGTGGTAAAATATGGTTGTTTACTGTTGGTAGTTAAATATTATAAAAGGAGAAAAGAAAGTGAAAAATAATTCATTTTTAATAATTGAAGCAGCAAAAGCAGGGAGAAAAAAGGTCCATCCAGTCTTTGCTGTAATATTAGCCATTATATTTTTGACTTTAGGCGAACTTTTTATGTTATTTATGTTATTTTTACCGAAAGCTGAAACGATATTCATGAAAGGTATTTATGACAATGTTAGAATGGTGTTAACGTTTGGCGGAGCTATATTTATTTTATTTATATGGGTTCGTTTTGTAGAAAAAAGACCTTTTTCATCCATTGGCTTTTGGAAAGAGAAATGGATGAGAAAGTATTTAAAAGGTGCGTTAATAGGGTTTTTATTTATTTCAACGCCAGTTATTTTACTATTATTAATGGGGAGTGTGAAATTGCAAGTACAACATATTACCTCAACAGTGATAGTAGGAATAGTAGGATCTCTAGTTGCCTTTTTAATACAAGGGGCAACGGAAGAAATTATTGTACGAGGTTGGTTATTCCCGGTTCTTTCTGTTAGAAGTCGTATATGGGTTGGAATAATTGTAACTTCATTTTTATTTGGATTTCTTCATCTACTTAATCCGGGAATTACAATATTATCTATATCGAATATAATATTAGTGGGTGTTTTCGCAGCTTTATATGTATTGAAAGAAGACGGTCTGTGGGGAATATGTGCATGGCACTCAATTTGGAACTGGGCTCAATATAATGTATATGGTTTTGCAGTTAGTGGCACAACTGTATATTCTACTCCAATTTTTAAGTCTATAACAAATGGACCAGAAACATTGCATGGAGGCACGTTCGGAATTGAAGGTAGTATCATTACAACAATCATGCTCACTATTGCTTCAATTGTTTTATGGAGAAAGTTATGGGGAAGAAAAGTGAAACAACGAAATTTTAGTTAATGAAAGAGGAAGAAACTATGGGGATAATAGCATTTGAGGGAGCAAGCGCTGTTGGTAAAAGTATCACGTGCCGTGAATTAGAAAAGAATTATGGTGCTTATATAATACCTGAAGTGAATTCTTTATTTGAAAGGCCAAAAAATGAACATAGAACATGGTATTTTGAAAAACAAGTTGAGCGCTGGAATATAGCTGTTCAGAAGTCAAAGCAATATGAATTAGTAATACTCGATGGCGATATATATCAGCCACTTAGTTATAATTGGTGTTTTCATTTTGATATATTTAATCAGCCATTATCTTTAATAGAAAATTTTTATAAAGAAAAGATGATAAATAGGGAAATTGGTTTTCCAGATCAATATTTTTATTTATATACGAACGATGAAGAACTTAGAAAGCGGAAAGTATCTGATGAGACGAAAAGAAGAAGAAACTTCGAAAAACATTTACATATATCAAAATCGTTTCAACGTTATTATGAAAATTTAAATACTGTTACAGATGGGTATTGTAAATTAATTGAGGCGAAAAGTGTAAGAAATAATGAATTAGAAATAGTGAAAAACTCAAAAAAATTGAACGTGTGTGAAGAAAGACGTTTTGATGTTTCGAAGTTAGATGTTATTACGAAGTGGTTAAAAGAAAATCGTGCATAAAGTAAAAACAACGAGTGTTGTAGAACGCAATCGTTGTTTTTTTGTTTCGTTATAAATATAAAGGAAAAATTTGTAGAATATTTTCATTATTTAACAGAATAATCTTTTAATTTCAAAGGAAAAGAAATACAATATGAGGAAGTATATATAAATAATATGATAGGGGATGCGATATTTTGAATGAAGTAACAGTTTTTATATAAGAAATAATTAGGTAGTCAGAACAGAGAAATTTGGGAGGAAACAAGCGCGATGAAAACACTATTTAAAATAATCGGTATTCTAGCTGGTATGGCGGTAATCGGAGTAGGTTTAACATATGGTATGCTGCATTATTTAAATAATAGTAAACCAGCTGCGAAAAAGGTATCACCAGCTGCTCCAGCAGTAGAAGTATTAGCTGATAGTAACGTAAAAGCAGAAGATGCAAAGCTTTTAGAAAATGGAAATTATTCATTGCCGAATAGTGGTTTTAATAAAAATTTTAAATGGACAGATGAGAACATACAGACAGCATTACATGAAATGGCACATCAAAAAGCGAAAGCTGATCAAAAGTGGGGCTATATTTTTATTACACAAGAGCGGATTGAAAGCTTAATTGATATTGTAAAGAGTAATAATCTTGTGCAGGGAAGTACATATGTAGAAATTTTAGAACGATGGAAACAAGGAAAATATGAAAAGGTTGATGGGGATCACAATAAGATTTGGAAATTACAAAGTGGGAATTTAGGAGAAGGAAAAGGAGTAATGTCGGAAGCTGAGCAAAAAGAATTAATTAATCAAGTGTTTATGAACAAAGGTACATATTCAGGTAGTAAATTAATTGCAGGTGGGGGACAGACTAATAAATAGTATACTAATTAATGAAAGAGAGTAATTGCTTATTAGGCAATTACTCTTTTTCTATGTACATCTTAATATTTTAGTCTCGTTCAAGTAAGGAAAGAAACGACTGTAACACCGGGGAAATCCATCTAGATTTATGATAGATTACATGACTTTGAATAACTGTTGGAGTTTCGATAGGCTGAAAACATAGTTGTTCTTTTTGACAACTTTCTTGTACAACAATATAAGGAAGAATTGAAATGCCTAACTTACACATAACGGATTGTTTAATGACTTCAACATTGGAAGTTTCAAATGTTTTAGCTGGAATATTTCCACTTTGACGTAAAAAACAATCTACCATTGGCCTATAGCCGCAGCTTTGTTCTGTAAAAATGAACTGGGTGTCCTGTAATAACTGGAATGGATTTGTATGTGCAGAGGAATAAGCTGGTAAAATCCATCCAAATGTTTCATTACTAAAAGTACGCGTAATAAAATCATTATGTTCTATACTTTCTCCAATTATGAAGACAACGTCTGTTTCTCCTTCACGTAATTTTTGTAATGCTTGTTCATTTGTGTTTGTTTCAAGTACGATATTTACTTTTGGATTTTTCTGTTTGTAAGTACGTAATAATTGTGGTAATCGGTATACCGCTAATGATTCATTAGATGTAATACTTAATGTACCTTCTAAATAATCTGTATTTTGGGGGATTTCTTGCGCTTTTTCATATATTGAAAGTAATTCTAATGCATAAGGATGAAATTGATGACCTGCTTTTGTAAGTAGCACTTTTTTCCCTAACCGATCGAAAAGAGGAATATGTAAATCGTTCTCTAAAGCTTTCATATGTGCTGTAACAGTAGATTGCGCATAACCTAGCGCATGCGCAGCCTTAGAAAAATTACCATACTTCACAATGGCGCAAAATGTTTTAACATGTCTCATTTCCATAAGCGATCCCTCTTTTATTATCATGATTTGTGAATGATTATATCATGTATTTTAATTTTCCAAATGATTAAATTCTGTATAAAATGAAATTGTAGAAATATTCATTCAGGTGATATTGGAGGAGAAAAGATGAAAAAAAAGGGCTATCATGTAGCTGTTGTTGGGGCTACAGGTGCGGTAGGGCAAAAAATTATTGAACTGTTAGAGAATGAAATGAAGTTTAATATAGTTGAAGTTACATTGCTTTCGTCAAAACGATCCGCTGGTAAGAAAGTAAGATTCAAAGGACGAGAGATAATTATAAAAGAGGCAAAAACAACTAGCTTTGAAGGTGTAGATATTGCCTTTTTTAGCGCTGGGGGAGAAGTATCTAGACAATTTGTAACTCATGCAGTTTCTAGTGGTGCGATTGTAATTGATAACACAAGTGAGTACCGAATGGCACAAGGTGTACCGCTCGTTGTTCCGGAAGTGAATGTGCATACTTTAAAGCAGCATAAAGGTATCATTGCAGTTCCAAATTGTTCAGCATTACAGATGGTAACAGCACTTCAGCCGATTCGAAAATCATTCGGTTTAGAAAGAATTATCGTTTCAACATATCAAGCTGTATCGGGTTCTGGCATTCATGCGATTCATGAATTACAAGAGCAGGCTAAGTCTATGCTTGCTGGTGAAGAAGTGAAAAGTAATATATTACCGGCGAAAAAAGATAAAAAACATTACCCAATAGCGTTTAATGTACTGCCTCAAGTAGATATATTTACAGACAATGATTTTACTTTTGAAGAAGTAAAAATGATTCAAGAAACGAAGAAAATATTAGAAGATGAAAACCTGAAAATGGCAGCTACTTGTGTACGTGTTCCAGTTGTATCAGGACATTCAGAATCGGTTTATATAGAACTGGAAAAAGAAGCAACCGTTGCGGAAATTAAGGAAGTATTAATGGATGCACCAGGTGTTATTTTGCAGGATAACCCTAGTAAACAGCTGTATCCAATGCCATTATATGCAGAAGGAAAAATAGATACATTTGTCGGAAGAATACGTAAAGATCCTGATATGCCAAACGGATTCCACCTCTGGATTGTTTCCGATAACCTATTAAAAGGTGCGGCTTGGAATTCAGTTCAAATCGCAGAGACTTTAGTAGAAAAGGGAATACTTTAATCTAGTTTGAAAAACCGGGGAATCGATAATGATTTTCCGGTTTTTATCCCGCTATTTGCTGGGCAGTAAGACCCCCACTGATTAAAGCTTCACTTTATTTAATAATTGTTTTCTTTATTTCGCCCAACTTTAATTTAAATTAGTCGTTATTGAATTTTTATAAATATCTACTTTATGTGCAGTGAAGCGTAAGGTTTTGGATTCTGCATGAATTGTTAGGTTAATAATAATCGATAACGGCATTTCGACCGTTTTCACAATATCTTTCTATAGCAATATACTCATTTTCTGCTTCGTTATAATAAACAACAGAACGAATTACTGCCTCGTTATTTTCAATGTCAATTTCACACATCATAGGGAACTTTTCACCATTATGTAAGAATAGTTCGCCTAGTACGATTGAACCGTTTAGCTCCTCTGTAAAATTAGTAGTTGCTGCTGGTTTTACCCCATTGCTATCAAGCTAACAAAACAAAAAACCCCCTAAAATGAAAAAATACGCTATTCTTTTTGTAGAATCATAGGAAAGGATGGCGTT
>NZ_JAKUGE010000072.1:0-20522 GCF_022663795.1 Bacillus cereus group sp. BfR-BA-01349 | reverse complement strand
AAACTAAAAGGATTGTCCCCTGTGCAATACAGAGTTCAATCCTTAGTAGCTGCTTAATATATTTGTCTAATTTTTTGGGTTCAGTTCAATTTGCGTTAGGTCCTTTTTGTATTTTGATTATTTAACAGCTGCTTTTAATTCTTTTCCGGCTTTGAAAGCAGGGACTTTTGAAGCAGCAATTTGCATTTCTTCACCTGTTTGTGGGTTGCGTCCTGTACGTGCAGCGCGTTCTCGTACTTCAAATGTTCCAAATCCGATTAGCTGTACTTTTTCACCATTCATAAGTGCCTCAGTAATAGTATCTAATACAGCTTGTGTTGCTGTAGATGCGTCTTTTTGAGATAGTTCAGTTAGTTCTGCTACATTTTTAATTAATTCTGTTTTGTTCATTTTATACACTCCTTAATGGCTATATGAAAAGAAATTATAAAGGAATTAATAATGACCTGCAAGAGTTAATTTAAAAGAGTTTAAAAAAAATTATAAAGTTATCATATAATTATATAATAATGTTAAACTGTAGTTGTTTACAGTGATTTAGATTCGAAAATTTGTATAAGGAGTTGTATTACATTGATTGAATTTTATACAGGCAAAAGAGAAGGTTATATATATGGTTATATATTTTTCTCAGGAAGACATAAAGGGTTGATTTTAGACGATGGTCCAAACGAGTATCCAATAGATTCAGCTGAATTATTAATTAATGGTAAATTTGTTTTTATGGAGAATTTAACATTAGAACTATTGAAGAAAAAAGAACTATATGGTTCTAAAGCTAGGATTAAGCAAAAACAAGTAGCACAGTTCATAAATTAAAAGATCTTATTAGTTTTAAACGATTTTATAATTTATATATGAGTAGCATTTAAAATGTACTCCTTAATTTACCTATCTAAGAAAAAACACACCATATATTTTATATAGGTGTGTTTTTTCTTAGTAATTTAGTTATTAGAATGAAAGATATGTACTAAGTAAATTCCTAGTTTTACATTCCTTCTCCATGTGTGTTAGTGTATTGAATTACTTCACTTTTTTGTGCGGAAATCATAGCTTCTCCATGTGTATTACTTAAAGTTACAGGTGCTACTAACATGAGACCTGTAAATATAAGTCCTGCAGCACTGATAAGTAGTTTCTTGGTCATTTTAACGCACTCCTTTTCTCCATTTCAATTTTGGCCTTGTACCCCACTCGGAAGTATTCGCTTACTTTTGAGTGATTTCCTTCATCATAATATTTGTTTGCTAAATCATCAGCGTATTTTTGTACAAAATGCCATAAATCTTCTTTTTGGAGGAAATGGATTCCCTCGACGATAAATTTTTCGTATTCTTCTATAGGACTATGCTCAATTTTTGCTTTTAGAATTGATAAATGATGGTAATATTCTCTATTATTTTGTGCATCACTAATTTGTAAGCCTTTTTCTATATACTCAGTTGCTTCATTTGTATTACCAAGTTTCATATGTTCCTTAGCTAACAAATACATTGTTTTACAACTACCTTGCAATGATTTAGATAGATAATTAATTGCTAATTGTGGCATATCTTGATCTGAATACAAAAGTCCTAAGTTATGTCGAATCATATATGAGAGTTGTGTTTGCTCTTGTTTCGTTGCTATATCTAATGCTGTAAGAAAGTATTCTTCTGCTAATTCATATTGCTTTAAGGAAGTACTTGCAAGTCCTAAAATATTATTGCATGAAGCTACATTAATTTCATATCCTGGCTCTTTTGAATAAATTTCTTTAGCTTTGTTTCCGTATGTAATAGTATTTAATGGTTGGAACAAATAGTAGTTAAAAAGAGCAAATTGATAATTAAATTCTGCTTCTTCCAATTCATCAGGAATAAGGGATAGAAGTGTTTCTGCCTTACGATAGTAGTCTTTAGCATCACTATATTGGCCAATCTTCATCGCATGTATAGCATTGAATAGATAATAGTAGTAATTAAGCATATCAATTGTAGACACTTCTACATGATCTGCGGGCTTAATTAATTGTTCTGTATTATTAATTAAAAGATTATATCTATATTCAAGTAAAGAATAATAAATAAGTAGTGTTTGATCCTTGTCCATCTCATTTAAATGTTTTTCAACATCTTCTCTTAGATTTTTTGCTTGCAATAATTTTTGAGAACGCATAGCTTTGTACCATTCGTTCATTAGTTTTGTGATTTTCGCATTACCCTTTGCTACAATCATGTAACTTCCCCCTTTTTCTCTATTTGATTCAATGATACCAGTAAAATCCAAATCATAACATATTATGGTTCCCTCAAGGATATTTCTCTATAAATATAAGAATATTCTGTTTATTTTAAGGGGTGTTGAAACTAAATTGATAGTTTATTTTTAATAATATTGGGTTTGATATACCAAAAATAAAATACAGTCATATATTATTTATTATATAATTAATATATAAGGTTATATTTTAGAGTACACTATATTAGGAAGTAGATAGAGAAGGCTATAGTACTATAGGCTTTATGTTTGATAAATGGAAATCTCTAAGTAATAAGGAAATGGTTTTGTTAGTTGATAATTTGTTAATAAGGAGCAATTGAATGTTTGAAGAATTAAAGAGTAAAAAAGAGTATCACGAAGTTAAAAAATTGAAATATGAGCGTATTCATAAATTGTATTTTCCATTTTTGTGGGTTGTAGCATTAGTATATTTTCTTTATTTTATGTTTATTGATAATTCGATATCAGTATATATGGTTGTTTCTTTTGGAATAGGGTTAATTTTATGGGGGTTAGGTTTATACGTTATATATAAAATTGCTTACCATATTAGAGAACTTGAGAAGATAATGGATATTGAAGTGTTAAATACTATGGAAGAAAATGAGTTTTTAAGTCCAGGAAGAAAAGAGAGATATATAAAAGATTTTAGTGCAGCTAAAGATTCTCTCGAAAGAATTACGATTTATGCTAAATTTATGCTAGAAGCTAAAGAGAGAAAAGAAGAATTAGAGGATGATTCCAATACTTTGGGGATAAGATAGAGAATTGCTTTAATTAGTTGGAAGTTCAAATAAAGGGTGGAGGATTTTATATGAGTAATAATAAATACATTCTATTTTGTATATTTGTTGGATTAGGGGCATTTTTAATAATCTCTCCAATGTTTATTCCTAATTTGAAGTCAGAAATGCCTTTGGTATATAGTTTTATTAAATTCTTTGTTTTACCTAGCTATATAGTAGCATTAGTAGGTTCATATTTTGTTTTTTGTAAAAATAATATATAAAATTCAAATAATCATGGGGTTAATAATTTTCTAACCAATTTTACTTTTAGAGATTAAAGAGAAAAAAGGTAGAGGATGACGCCAGTATTTTGAGGATATTTTATAAATTGCTTTAACTAATTAGGAGACTTATAATAAGTACATAAACATTTAAATTTTAATTTTAACTTACACCAATAAAAAACGTTCTTTTGGAACTATGAATCATAAAGGTATTTACCTTATGAGAATTAGGACCAAAAGGACGTTTTTTTTTACGTAAAAAATGGGAGGAATATATTAATGTTAGGACTAAACAATAAAGGGAATGCTACATTAGCAAGTAATAAGGATAACAAAAACGAGAAATATTACTTTGAATATGCACCAGAATTAAATGATATCTGCTGTAATATAACCTCACAATGTAGATTAATGTTAAAAAGAAATTTTACAGAATACCAAATTGATAACATTTTAGTTCCAGAGATTAAGAAGAAATTTTGGAAGGTAGCACTTCAATATGGAACAGGTGTGAGATTTTTAAAAAATAGGTTGGAATGTGGGAGATTAAATTATTTGAACAATGAGTTCGAAATTAACGCTTTTAAAAGTGAAGACTATATTAAGGACGGAATATTAATTAGAGGAATAACTTATCACATAAGAATAGAAGAAAAACAAAGAATTCCATTTCGATTTTCATGCAACCCTAAAGAAGATGATGTTACTTGGACGAATCTTACTAAACTGTATAAAGACTGGTGTATTTCTTTTGATGTACAAATGGTATCTGAGAATGAATTACGACGTATTAAAGAGAATTTTTTATTTATGTATTTGGAGAAAGATCTTATTAACTTTATTTCAAAAATCTTTAAAGAGGATGAGATATCTGCCAATAATTTTTATAGTTATATTACTTCCATTGAGAATAAAAATGGACTATTTCTATCAGTTGATCATTTAAAACTATTAAATCAATTGAGAATTAAACTATATAATATGAAATTTGAATCTAAATTAAAATATAATAAGGACTTAATGATATTTGAAAAGGTATGCTATGTCGATACATATGCATTAAAAACATTAAAGGAATTTATTAAACAACATGTACCAACAATCGGACTAATGATTGATTACGCTCATCAGATAAAATATATCTATGGAGAAGTATTAATCAATATAGAAAATAATGAAAGAGAACTTGTAGAGGATTTCTTCTTTTATTGGTTTTTTAAAATTAATAAAAGATATTTAAATAACAAAGTTATTGATTTATAGTATAAAAAAGCAGCTGCACTAAATAAAGTGCAGTTGCTTTTTTTATTAGTAACTAAATTTTTAAAGTAGCAGAATATAACGGTATATGGAAATCTATCTATAAATATATACCTCTATTTTATATAAAGAATGCTTTGTATAAAGACTATTAAAATATAAGAGTAAGATGGGTATAATACGCAATATAATTCATTTGAAAGAGGTTGAGATATATGGAAAGTGAAGAACAAAACGTAGAATTAAAAAAGGAGATTTTTACATTACTTTCTTCCTTTGAGGGGAATTTTGTTCATAATGTTAACATTTCTGGTTGGGATCTACGGGAGGTAGATAAAACTGTTTTATTAAATAAGATACGAAATAACATGTTTAATTTTTATTTCAGTATAAGTGACGAGTATGTATCACTTGTAATTGATTTGAATCCCGAAAGAGATTTTGATATTTTTCGTTCACCAGACTATCCAGAAGGAGAAATTTTCGAGTTGCATTTTCCTTATGAAATGACATTAAAATTAATAAATTTATATGCATTTGCTACAAAAGAAGAGGAAGAATCTGCAGTGTTAGCCGCCAATAAATCCACCATTTATAAAGAGTTTTTTGAGTTGTAAATTGAAGTTCTAATTTCCAAACCATTAATAATTAAATTATTTAATTTTGGAGGGAAAAATTTGAATCCAATGTTCCGATCTAATGCCATTTATAATTCTTTTGCATTTGACTCGTTTATGACCATAAAATCTACAATTATTAAAACTTGTTTTCTATTAACATTACTGCTAGGAACTGCAACTTGTATTTCTACATATTTTCCAATGTTATCAATGAACACCGAACTCTTAATATGTTTGGTTCTTGTAGGGGTTATCATTATATTAATAACAAATTTTTACCCCAAGTTTTCAATTGTATCAGCCCCTTCAATTTCAATAATCCAGGGTATATTAGTAGGTTCAATCTCTCTAAGATATGCATTAATTTCATGGGATTTTATATTTACTGCAGTAGTAGGGACCTGCGCAATTTTATTTTCAGTTTCATTTCTATATATAACAAAAATCATTAAGGTTGGTCATAAATTAATATCTATAATATCTACACTTACGTCTGGCGTTTTAATATTCTATATGCTCATATGGATTTTAAAACTGTTTGGAGTATCATTACCTTATTTGCATGAAGCGAATCCATTAACACTTGTTTTCTCCCTAGTTATTGTTCTTGTGGCAACTTTAACTTTATTAGCTGATTTTCGATATATAGAGTATATGGCGGAACATAACTTAGCAAAGCATATGGAATGGTATGCAGCTTTGTCATTGCTAGTTACAATAGTATGGTTATACGTGGAATTATTACGCTTAAGTAGAATTGTGTATTTAATATTGATTGGTCGTCAGCATTAGATATTGATGTAATTATTTAAACTCTATATAAATTTCAATCCGATTGCTAAAATTCGATATTAAAATATTGATACAAGATGATTATAATGTAAAATATCTTTTCGAGAAAGGAGGATAAAATATATGATTACTTTTGTTACTATTTTTGCATACATCTGTGTTACAGTATTATTCTGTGGTGGGGTAATAGCGATATTTAACCGGAAAAAGAGTAAATGCGCTGAAAAGAATGATGATAAGGTGAGTATGAGAGCATACGATGTAAATGTAAATTTTGGTATGAATATGATGTTTGCAGGTGGAGTATCCATGGGGTTTTTGTTCGTTGGTACTATAGTAGTGTGTCTCCAAGGAAGTTTTATCTATATTTGAAAGTGAGATAGTAATATATACATTACTATGACATTTTTATTTGCTTATGGTATACTTGCTTTAGAGATACAAGAGTATTACAGCTTAAATTTTTGCATATAATAAAGACGAGGTGTTACCAGCACCTCGCCAATAGTAACTAATATACCGAAGGGTGGACTTAGTTGCTAATTATTTATTCTTTCGTTTAGACTTGTCCCGCATTTGCTTCCCACGGCGCTGCAGGGCAGGTCTTCTACGTTTTTTACTACGTTTTGTACTAAGTTTCTGGACTAACTTATTAGCGCATCCAGTAGCAAGTACAGTTAAAAATACTTTCAAAGTATCTTGAAGTAGTTGTAGTAGAATTTCCATATAGAGTCACCTCCTTTCCCTGATAAATCGAGAAAGGATGCAACGTCCTACCCTACAATATTTAGTTACAATAGATATATTATACCATGATATTCCTTCCCAAAACTATAAAAATCCCATCCTATATATGTAATTGAATTAATGAAATGAATTTACAAAAGCTCAAACTAAAGGAATTTGATATGATTTAAATATGTTTTTTACGTTGTATGCTTTTGGATTTGAAGTGAAAAACTCATATATAGAAGGAGTATAAATATGAAAAATATAGATGATCATGAATTAATACAAAAAAATAAGGCTGTATTTTTAGATAGGGATGGAGTTATTAACGAGATTTTGTCCAACAAGGTAAAATTTGTAAATTCTCCGAAAGACGTCTATCTTCTCCCTGGAACTGCAGATGCAATTGCAAGTTTTAGAGAGAAAGGGTACATGATTTTCGTCGTTACAAATCAAGCTGGCGTGAGTTTGGGTTACATGAGTCATACTCAATTAAACAATATACATAATCACTTAGAGAAAGAACTATTAAAAGTAAATGCGAACGCAGTTATAAAAGAAATAATGTCTTGCACTCATAATTTAAATGCCAACTGTAATTGTAGAAAGCCCAATGCAGGAATGCTTATAACATTGGCCGAGAAGTATAACATTTCTTTAAATGATAGTTATATGATTGGTGATCGTGAATCGGACATAGATGCAGGCATTAAAGCAGGTACAAAAACCATACTTATCACTCAACAAATAATGGAAACAAAAGCGAATGAGCAATACAATACTTTATTAGAAGCTTCATCACATATTATATAAGCGGAACCATAAGTTTGCTGGATTTTTATAGCAAATTTATGGTTCTTATTTTTTGTATATCTACTACATGTTACTAGAATTATATGGGGAAATATAAGAAATCACTATTAAAATCTATAATGTTAATGGATATAATACGATAATATCCCCCCCTTAAAATACTCCTGTTTTTATAAACAGGAGTATTTGATTTGATTAATATAGTTACCAATAGAAGAATAATGGAAAGAGGGTAGTAATTTAATGAATAAAAGATGGAAGATTATAAGTTTAATAGTTACTATTATGATTTTAAGTATTAGCTTTTTTATGATAAACAGTCAGAGTGGTGTAAAAGCTAAGCAAAAGAATGGTCCAGATGACATTATTTCAATTAAAGAACTAGATGAGAAAAAATATGAAAATGATACGTAGGTTTATTTCTTTAAACCAGATTGTAAGTTCTGTAAACAAGCGAATGATGATATCTACAAGGGTGCTAAAGATACAAATGTAAATTTAAATCGTGTGGATCTGTCCAAAAAAGAAAACAAAAGGCTTTGGGATGATCATCTAATTGGTGGTACACCAACTATAATCCATTTTAATCGTGGAGAAGAAGTAGAAAGAATAGAAGGTGCAATGCCTTATGAAACTTATAAAAAATTCTTTAAGTATAGAATTGATTAATTTTTATTTAACTAACAGTCTATAGTAAACATAATTGTCCCCCTATTTGTCTAGTTATTAGAAATTTAAATAGGGGGATTATACTTTTTATAGGAGTGAAAAAATGGAACATGTAGGTGGTTTAATATACTGGTTAAAAAAGATAATACATTATCGATTGCACAATGCCCTAATGAAGATTTAGCTACTACAAATGATTTTGATAATCTAATAATGTATGAAGAAAAACATTTTGCGCACGGACATAATCCATTAGTATCAGGTAATGATTTAATTCAATTGCAGGATGCGGCTTATAGATGGGATGAAATGAAACAACAATATCATCACCAGTCTATTTCAGGATTGAAAAATGTTAAGTCCGTAATTTTTAATAATGATTTAACCATTCCAGTAGGAAATATTATGAATGAAGATACTCAAAATACATACTCAGATAGTATAGTTTGTTTTCGTAAGCATAAGCCTTATCCAGTTTTAGGCCAATTCATAAACCCTCAAAACCAATTAATGATAGTGTCATCAATTAATGGAATTACAGGAATAGCATTACCTTTGTACGAAGAAATGAGTTTACTTGAAGTTATTTATGCCTATTATCAAAAAAACGATAATAGCTATTAAAATATCAGGTATAAATCAGTAAAATATGCAACATGAAGCTAATGAGTACTAGTGAATGATTTATCAATAAATAAGGGAGTCGAATTAATTATGGAAATGATTGACCGACTAAGTGTAATGAATATACTAGATTCCAGTAAAAATAATGGTAATTACCTAGCACTTTCACATATCATCAAGATTGATAATATGTCTAAAGCAGCTGAACGCGTAAATAAATGGCTTACACAATATAACTCACCAGTGCAAACATTATCTAGTAAGACAGCTAAGCAATTTCTGAGATTTATTAATACATTACATCCGGATCAAACACATAAAGTAGAATTAATGCCGAATGTTTCAGAAAATATATTGTTAAGAATAAGTAAGAATTTAATACTGCACTGTGAGTACTTTTCAGGAGAACAAAACAATTCGATTAATATATGGTTAGAAGGTATTGTAATTAATGAAAATACAGCAAAAGATGAAATTGTCTTTTTAATCAATTGGATAACTGATATTGTGAAGAAAAGTAAATCTGCTGCATTGCTAAGTAGATATTAAGTTTGAATTAGGTGTTGGAGGATTTATATGAAAAAAGTTTCAATTTTATTGATAGCAGTCTGCTTTTTTTTAACAGGTTGTGGTGAAGATCCGGAGAATACAATCAGTAATATTGCATCGACAATAGAAAAAAATACTGGTATTCAAAATTTGCATACTCTATCACTAGAGAATGCAAAAAAACAATTCAAAATTTCAGAAGAAGCAGTAGAAACATTTGTAGTAAGAACAACCTATACTGATGCAGATTTAACAGAGTATGGAGTATTTTATGTTAATGATGAGAAATATCTTAATGATGTAAAAAGCAAAATTAAAAAACATACACAAGAAGTTGCTTCTCGTATGAAAAAAGTAGATAATTCATATTATGATATAGCTAAAGAAGCAGTAATTGAAGAAAAAGACAATTATATATTTTATAGTATTGCAGAGAATCAAGAAGCCATGAAAACTGTATTTCTAGGCTATTTTGAGCAGGAACAACCAAAAGATAAATAAAAGCGGAAGGAGGGTTAATATGGATTTAAAAGTAATTGAAGTAAGTAAAGAGGATTACACACGATTGGCTGTTATGGAATTTGAGGAAACTATGATTATTTCTGCAATGTATGCAGAATTAGAAAATAACGCTTCTTTAAGTGAAGCTCTCCAAAATGTAGTGCATTCCTTCAATGAATTTAATGAGATGAGCGGAAAAGAATTTGAAACTCTTGATAAATTCAAGGTTCGAAAAATTCTTAAAAGTGGAGAAGAAAAAGGATATTGCAAATTAGTAAAGCAAAACGGAAATTCTTATAGTTTATATTATCTATAATTATATTGTTAATAACACATGTTTTTTGATAATATAGAAATATAAGAACTTTATTTTCTTTTCGTTACATATTAACAATTATAAGCCTTTGGGGTTTTTAGATTATTATCTAACAACAGCCCAAGGGCTTTTTTGTATTTATTTATAATAAGGGGGATTATTATGACAACAAATATTAACTTTAAGGGGAACAAAACTTGTTATTATCCATTAGGTATTAACGAGAAAAATGGTGTTATTCCATGTACTCAAATTGCTCAAAATTTCACTTCAGAAGAAATAGTAAAAGATCATGAAAAAGATTCATATTTTTTTCGAAGCCTTGAGAAGTATGGAATTAAGTTAAACGAAAGACAAATAGAAGCAGTAAGAAATGTTAATGGACCAGTTATTACTCTAGCAGGAGCAGGTAGTGGTAAAACATCAGTTTTAACCTCTAAAATAGGATACATGATGAATTACAAAGAAATTAATCCAGCAAATATTATGATTCTTACGTTTACTAAGAAGGCAGCAGAAGAAATGAAGTCACGTATAAGTAATTTACCTGGTCTATCAATTTCAGGAGCTAGACAATTATTAGCAGGAACATTTCATTCTATCTTTTTACGGGTAATACGGAATGCAGGCATAAATCAAAAGATTATTTCAAGTGAAAAAATGAAACATATTGCAATTAAAAATATTCTCCGTGATCTAAAATTAGCAGATTCATATGAGCCGGAAACCATTGTATCTATGATTGGCTATTTTAAAAATCATATGATTAAACCGAGTGATTTACCTACTAAGTCTGTGATTGATAGAGAATTACGAGATATTTATGCAATGTACGAACAGTGGAAAGAACAACAAAATATGATTGATTTCGATGATATTTTAGTTATCATGTATGATTTGTTAACAACAAACTTCAAATTACGAGAACTCATTCAAGAAAAAATTAAATATATTTTAGTGGACGAATTTCAAGATAGTTCATCAATTCAATATGCTATTTTACAAATTATTGCTGCTCCACACAATAATATAACGATTGTAGGCGATGACTGGCAGAGCATATATGCGTTTCGCGGGGCTAATCCAGGTATAATACTAAATTTCCTAATGACTATTCCAAGGTCAAAAAAGTAATTTTGGATACAAACTATAGATCCAATCCTTATATAGTAGGATTAGGAAATTCTATTATTAAACAGAATAAAAAGCAATTTGATAAGACATTAAATACAAATAAAGAGAATGGATCCAAACCTAAATATTTTAGCCCAGATGACAGTAAGCAAGAAGCAACAATGATTATTAATGATATTATAGGGCAAATTAAAGATGGTAATAAGAACTATCGTGATTTCTCAATCCTATATCGTACGCATGCTGTTAGTAGATCCTTAATTGAGCAATTAGTTATAAAAGAAATCCCTTTTGTTCAATATAAAACAAAAGATTTATTTTATAACAACAGCAACGTTAAACCCATTATTAATGTTCTGAAATTAGCTATACGACCTAAAACAGATTTTGAATCCCTTAAAGGTGTATGTCCAATGTTATATATCGGTAAAGATAAAGTGATGGACAGTATAATAAATGCATATGCAATTGATGATTTAGAAGGCCAGACTAAACCATTGATATCTTACTTATTGAAGTGCCATTTAACTCATAATCAAAATAAGAGAGCTATGCTACTTTATAAGACGATTAAGGAATGCAGGGGCATGTCAGCTATAGAGGCAATTCAGTGTATACGATATGGATATTTACAATATGAGCAATATTTATTAGATAATAAAAGAAAAAATATGACTACACATAAAGAAATGTTGCTAGAAGAACTGGATGAATTAGAAACATCCGCTAAAAGCTTTTCAACTATTAAAGAATTTATAGATTTTATAGAAAAGTTAGAGACACAATATGAAAAAATGAAAGAATTACAAAAAGAACAAAATGTAAATGCTATTTCATTGATGACCATTCATGGATCAAAAGGATTAGAATTTAAACATGTTTATATAATCGGTGCAAGTGAGGGTACCCTACCACACAAGTCTTCACTAGAGATTACAGATGACCGCGTAATAGATGGAAACAAGGATAAAAAGGAAATACTTCAGGAACTACTTGAAGAAGAAAGAAGGCTCTTATACGTTGCTGTAACACGAGCAAAAGATTATTTACATATATACTCTCCTAAAAGTATGCGAGGTAAAGATGTAAAAATATCCAGATTTTTAAAAGAAGCATTTATTACTAAAAAACAATGATGTTTGAGCTGGTACTTTATTAAGTAACTACTCATTTCATTTAAATATTCATTAACATTTATAGAATTACTTTATTTATTCTGTTAAAATTAATAATATAAAATATTATTTTTAATTTACTTCTATACTAATAAGGCAGGCCCCTTGGGTTTATTGAGATTCATTTCTTAATAAATACAAGGGGCTTTTTTGTGTAGATTATTAACAAACATTGGAGGAATATATAATGACTTGGAATGAATTGCAGGATGTACAACCAAAAGTCGCAAGGATTTTACAAAATTCAATTAGAAAAGAAATGGTGGCTCACGCTTATATTTATGAAGGTAATAAAGGAATAGGTAAATATCAAGTAGCACTTCTATATGCTAAAACTTTGCTAGGTAATGATGGATCTAATAGTGAACCTTGTCATGAGTGTAAAAATTGTACTCGAATCGATACAGGGAATCATCCAGATATTATCTATATTAAACCTGATGGTGCATCTATAAAAAAAGAGCAAATTGAAGAACTTCAAAAAGAATTCTCTTACGCCTCCTTTGAAAGCGGCAAAAAAATATATATTATTGAAAATGCTGAAAAAATGACGGCTAATGCAGCAAATTCATTACTGAAATTTTTAGAAGAACCTGAAAGTGATTGTATAGCCATACTACTAACTGAACGTAGTAACGCACTATTGAGTACAATCATTTCTAGGTGCCAATTAATTAGATTTTCGCCTATATCCCCTAAGAAAGTTCAAGAGGCTTTAACAGAACAACTAATTTTTGGTGAAGAAGCTAAAATATTATCAAAAATAACTAATGATCTTGAACAAGCTAGGAAAATTAGTGAAGAATTAACACTTGGACCTAAATTAAATTTAATTCAAGAATTTATTCAAAAATGTAATACGCTACAAGTGTATGCATTAAAAAAGGAATTAGCTGAAGCTTTCGCAGGTAAAGAGGGTACATTGATTTTCTATCATATTGTAACGTTATGGTTTGAAGACTTTTTAAATTATCATTTAAATAGAAAAAATGACTTAGTATTTAATGAAGAAATATTAAATACGGAAGTTAAAAAATATAAGTTAAATCAAATCCTACATTTAATAAAATGTGCACAAAAATATCAAGGACGTGTACACAATAACCTAACCTTTACTACATTATTTGATGGTTTTGTAGCAGAATCTCAAGGTGTAGCTGCAGTTTAATATAACTACAATATATATATGGAGGAATTAAATTGGAAACTACTAATCAAGGGAATTTTGACTGCTGCCATCTATGGTATAAATGTAACTATGGTAAGAATGGGTGTGAATGGGGGAAAACTCGTCCAGAAAAACCCGAAGCGTGTAGCTGTTTTAAAAGAAACAATAAAAAAGAAAAGATTGAAAATAATGTTGAGGGATGTTTAGAAGTAGAAGCTAAACAAAAAATAGAACAGACACTAGTTAAAGAAGATATAACATTAAACGTAGAAACACAATTATCATTATTTTAATTCTTTTATATAAAACCTTATTTCATTTAGTTGAAATAAGGTTTTATTTTTTTAATATCTATTAATTAACTTATATGTCTTTCAAAATCGATAATATAAATAGGCAAAAGGATGGTGAAATTGGATTTGCTATCATGCATACAATGTCTTAGAAAATTCAAAAGGAGATGTTTAAGATGTATTATACAAACTATCCGTATAATTCTTACAACCCATACTATGAACAACAATTTATATCTACACCAATTAATACACCGGTAATGGATTTTAATCGTCCACCAGGTCATTTTGGTAGTCCGGGATGCATCGGTAAATGGACGCTAGTGGATTTAGGTGGAGGAAATGTGTTTCCTATGAAAGTAACTAACTGGCCGATAGGAAGCGGTGGGCAAGTAACAGGTGAAGTTCCATCAGGAACTTTCCCTACATCATTCCCTGTTTCATCTGTTGTGGGTTCTACTTGTCTTTAAAAACATACTATATCTCAATAGACCTAATTATTCATATGAAAAAAATTAGGTCTATTTCATTATTAAATTTATGAGATAAGTAATTAATAAGTTATTAGCAATTATGTGAACCATTTTATAAAGCAAATGTATTTTACATATGATAGCATAAATGAAGATAGATCATAAAATAACTTTTGTAATAAAGGAGCAAATCAAATGAACAATTCAAGTCATAAATGTACTAACAAAGGATGCAATGGCATTATCACATATAATGAGGAGATTATTGATCACAAAAAAGCACTAAATGAAACTGGCGGAGTAATTGGCACAAAGGAATGTAGTAAATGCGGAAAGAAATATACACTTATTGTTACAGTTGGCCAAGCATTAATTGAAACTGATGAAGATGGAGAATTTGTAGGAGAATTGCCTAAAATATAAAAGTATGGTTTATAGTCCAACTTAATATTGAGTAATTGCTATATATTAAGTATAATTAGTATATATACAATATTTATTTTATTTTAATTAACTTTAAACAAAAACGTTCTTTAGGAACGACGAGCTTAACAAAAGCCTGTCTTTCTTTAGGACGTTTTTTTGCGTTTAAAAGAAAAAATATACAGAGTGTTTATAACAAATAAGGGGGAAAATCAAATGAATCAAGTAGTAAATATTAAAGAACAATTAGAGATTAAAGAAAGAGCTGCAGGTCAACGAGACAAAATTTTAGAAATACTACGCAATCGCGGACTTAAAGGTGTGACGAATGTTTATTTTTATGAGAAGGTAACAAAATCTTTAGGAGCAAGAATGAGTGAATTAAACGAAAGAGGTTATGGTATTACAACTAGACACTTAGGTAATGGTATGTACAAATATATTCTCGTAAGTGAGCCTTTAGTACCAAGTAAAAAATTCACTCGTGCGGAAGATATGCTTATGGATGCAATTGAAGAAAGAGGTAGTGTTACTGCAGACGAACTAAAGAATCTATTAAACAACTATGGATTCATCATTAGTAGAAAAAGTGGTTCGAAGAAATTAACTAAATAATAATTAATTTGGAGGATAAAATATGAATGCAGTAAAATTGCTTATTGAGAGAAATAATAACGAGGATCTTATTCTAAATACAAGATTTCAAAATCTATCTGAATTAAGGGAAAGTAATTTAAGAGTCGAAATTTATTCAAGGATAAAAGAATTTAATAAAAATACTAATTCAAGAATAGATTTAAAGAAATTGTTCAGTGGAGGAACATTAGATTATCTAGATCCAGAAGAAATAAATATATATCTTTTAGGACGTAAATATACATCTTCTGATGAATTAGAGGTAATATTGCTCTCCGAAGAAACATTAAAAAAGGAAGAAGATGAGTGGTTTGCAAAATTAGAAGATGAATATTTAACAGATGCTATTAACCGACATATTAGTTGAAAACAGCCTCTTTCTGTATTCTTAAATACAGTGAAGAGGCTTTTTATTGTACTCGATTTTAGTTTAATAGTGTTTTAAGTTGTAAAATAAATTAACAAAACTCATAATTATAATTAATATACTTATATGTGGAGGTTTTATGTTTGTCTAAATTAAGTGATTTCGAGGCGTTTTGTAAAGCGATTGAAGAAATGATGAAACCAAGTGAGGATTTTAATGTAAATTATAATTTTTATTATGATGAAACAAATAATACTAGAGTATTTAAGATTAATAAGAACGGACAATTCAATTTCCATAAAGATAAAGATTTTGTCTTAGGAGGGATAGGTTTAGAAAAGGGAAAATATAAAGAGATAGAAAATGCATTTAACGAGTTAAGAGTGAAATTAAAGGTGCATTCAAGCTTAAAGGAAATAAAATTTATTAATGTTTGTCCTAGAGGTAGTGATTTTTTAAAATGTATACATAATAAAAAAGTGCATGATCTACTTCAATGGATTTTAGATAGAGATATTTATATACACTTTACAGTGCTAGATCATTTATTCTACTCAATTGCAGACATTATAGAATCATTAAGACCAAATCGACGTCAATTTGGTGAGGATAATGACACATTAAAGACAATGCTCTATCACTTTGTTTATCATAATACAGAAGCATTTATACAAATCCTTAACAATTATAATTATCCCGATGTAGGTTCGAAGAAGAATACGTTATTTTATAATGATTTAATCAATTGCATAATGAATACTAAAAATAATTCAGTAGCTGAAAAGGATTGGAAGTTAGAGTTATACTTTTATTTTAAAAAATATATGCATAATCCACCTATATATTTAGAGAATAATAAGAAGAAAATAAATGAGGAAAAAAAAGAGAAAATCTTAATTGAAGAATATTATCTGTTGTATAGAAATCGTGTTCAAGATTTTAAGCATGCTTTTCATTTTTTTGACGAAGAATTAACGGTCCAGGATGAATTTGAGAAGATAGAAGGCGAATTAAAACAATGCAAATATACGAATTATAAGTTTCTTGATTCTAAAGATAATATATTAATCCAATTATCGGATTTAGTAGTGGGTTTATTAGGAAAACTATTTGAGTTTATTAAAAAAATTCCTATAGATTTCATATATAATCTCAATTTTAAAATTAATGATTATTATTCATTTGATGAGCATCACCAAAAAGGTTGGAATCTATTATTGAATCTAATTAGTAAATCTATCCGCAAGAATGAGGCTTTTATCAATATGCCTTCGAATAAGTTGTTTAGAGCAAAATTTAACAAAATAATGGAATTAGATTATCAGGAATTTCTAATTTAAGATATATTTACGTTTTATTTAAGTATACAAATGTGTTAAAATAATAATGATATGAAAGATTGCTGATATATTTGTATTAGTAAGAAAAGATTCTATAAAAACTATGATGGATCAAGTCAAAGAAAAAGCACCTTATGGTGTTTTTTCTTTATAAATATTTATATATAGATATCGCCATTTAAATTTGGTATTATATATTTATAGTTAAAATTACCTTATTCTTAAAACTACCAAAACAAAAATGCAGTCTCTTGGACTTCTGATTTTTTTAAAACAGTTGTGCTAGAGATTGCATTTTTTTGTTTTGCAATAAACCAAGGAGGAAAAGTAATAATATGAAAAACATGAATTTATTAAGTATTTACAGGGATAACAGTGGTATTTATTTATATTTAGGAGAGGAAGTTACAACAAAACAACAATTTCAATGGGTTGAGCCTAGTGCATATATACCTCTTAACAGAACATTTGATATTGAGATTTTAGATGAAATATTAGAAGAAAATAAAATTTCGACTAGGTTTAACGAAATAGTAACTAATCCAGAGATTATCCAAACAATTAAAGAAGAGTTTATGTAAAAACGACAAGATATTTAAATGAGACTTGTCGTTTTTATTTGTAATGAAAGGAGATTATTCATAGTGAGTATAGAATTAAAGTCATTTTTAAAATTTCCCAATATTGGGTTGGGGCATATCTCGGAATGCAGTTAAGGATTAGCTCTTAACGCAGTTTTTAATAATATTATATAACATTTATTAAACTGTCCTTAAAATCACGAATTCAGGAGTAAGTAGGTATAAAACCCTATCGCTAGACACTAGCCTGTTTAGTCGCAAGATTCGTGTCGCCCTTTATCACTCTAATAACAAAGAGATGATAAGGAGCGGTTTAAAAATGAATACAAACAATTATGGAGTTATTGGAATTTTTGCAGGTTGCGGTGGACTTGATACTGGGTTTTCTGAGTGTGATTTTAATGTTCAATTAGCAATTGAGTTGGATCCTGATGCTTGTGATACATATAAGAAAAATCACCCGGAAACCGAAGTTTGGAATCGAGATATAAAAACTGTTAAAGGTGATGAAATAAGAAAACTAGTTGGGAATAAACCTCTTATTCTTTTGGGAGGATCTCCTTGCCAAAGTTTTTCGATATTTCAAGAAGAATTGACAGGGCCAAGAGGGATACAGGATGAAAGAGGTAAACTAATTTACGAATATCTCCGACTTGTAAAAGAACTGCAGCCAGAAGTAATTGTATTTGAAAATGTTAAAAACATTGTATCAAAAGAGCATTT
This sequence comes from Bacillus cereus group sp. BfR-BA-01349, assembly GCF_022663795.1. NCBI lineage: Bacteria > Bacillati > Bacillota > Bacilli > Caryophanales > Bacillaceae > Bacillus > Bacillus cereus group sp. BfR-BA-01349. Next base: position 2,059 of record NZ_JAKUGE010000072.1, on the reverse strand, counting down.
GCCAGCATTTAAACGATTTATAGAACAGCTATCAAATGTTTCTGGTTTAAATATCACCTATAATATTATGCAATCACATGACTATGGAGTTCCGCAGCTTAGGGAAAGGGTTATTGTGATTGGTACTAAAAGTATTATTAATCCATTTAGTGTTATTCCAAAACTAGATGGTCCACGTACTTTAGGGGAAGTCCTAAAGGATTGTCCTAAATCAGAATTCTTTTCATTTAAAAAAGAATATGAACACGTTATGCACTTAATTAAACCAGGACAATGTTGGAATAGTTTAGATCCTAAAATAGCATTTTCACTTATGAAAGAAGATTATAGAGGAATTTGTAAATTTTGTAGTCATCCTTTTAAAGGTCAAATAAAATGCCCTAAATGCGGTAGTCACAATATAAAAAATGGGCGCGGCATTACTTCTTATTTAAGAAGACTTTCACATACGAGACCATCTCCTACGGTTTGTGCTGTGCCTTCTTCTAAAGTTCATGGACTAATGGCCCATCCATTTGAAGAACGTGCTTTAAGTATAAGAGAAGCTGCCAGAATTCAAACATTTCCTGATGATTATGTATTTTGCGGAAATATATTTACGCAGCAAAAGCAGGTGGGCAATGCCGTGCCAGTGAATTTAGCAAAAGCTATTGCAATTGGAATAAAAACAATATTAACTTCCTTGGATACTAAGCAGGAGGTTAAATATCATAAAGAAAAAAGTTGCGTCCAATGGATTTTAGATAATCATGAAAATGCATTATCTGAATTAGAGAAAGATTTTATACGTACATGTGTGTCAAGAATTCGTGCTGCAAAATCTTTCCCTGATAAATATTATGTCTATTTAAAAGAAATTATAAACAAATTAACGCAAAGGAAGAAGAATGATTACAAGAATATAACCTATTAAATTATGACATAAGAACTCAAAAACTATAACTAGAAGGAAATGAGGAAAATATAATGAAAAAAATATTAATTTCATTTATAACATTTAGTATTTTATTATCTGGATGTGTTAGTGATCGAGTAGGAGCATTAAATCAAGTTGATTCAAAGATGAAGGAAGTCAAGGAAAAAACAACTTCACTTGAAGATTCCATTTTAAGTGAAGATAAAGGCAAAAATAATAATTTTAAAGACTCTCAAAATAGAGAGGCAGCAAAAGTAAATTATGTTTCTGATGGAGATACCATTTCTGTAACGCTTTTAAAATCAGGAAAAACTTATAAGGTCCGATACTTATGTTTAGACACTCCAGAATCAGTTAAAAAGGGTGTTAAGGTTCAACCTGTAGCAAAAGATGCATCTAAGCGTAATAAGGAACTGGTGGCAGGTAAGAAGGTGTATTTAGAATACGAAGAAGATAATAAAGTGGACAAATACGGAAGATTATTAGCTTACATTTTCGTAGACGGAAAGATGGTCCAAGAGACGTTATTAAAAGAAGGTATGGGAATTATTCGATATACTAACGGTCACACTCGTTATATGGAACGTTTGAAAGCAGCAGAGACTGAAGCCAAAAATAAGAAATTGGGTGTATGGGGTATTAAAGGTTACGTAGAGAATGGAAAATATAATGAAAAATAAAATATAAAAAATTTTAATAGCTTACTAGTTTCGATAATTCAAATCGAACTAGTAAGCTATTTTATTTTAAGAAAAACAATGGATATTTACAACATAATTAGCAAAATGTATAAAGGGGTACTACCATCAATTCGGAAAAAACCACGTTAAGAGTTTTTGCTTCATTTAGTTGGAGGGACCTAGCCCCCCGCCCTTATGGACAAAATAATTAAGTAAGTTAATGAATGCGTTTTCAAAATTTGGAATGTATGATAAAATAATACTTGGATGGAAGTCCGATTTATATTATTAAAATTGAAGTGGTTATCAAGTCGGAGGAAGGCGCCTTATGGTGTCTTTTCTTTATGATTTTATACAAATAAAAAAGCCTCGTTATGAAGTGCACCCCAATTGTTAGACACATAACTAACAATTGGAGGTGCATTTTTTATGGCTAAATTTTCTTCAAAAGATAAAATAAAAG
>NZ_JAKUGE010000071.1:0-20830 GCF_022663795.1 Bacillus cereus group sp. BfR-BA-01349 | reverse complement strand
AAAAGCACGTCACCCTTTCTCATTAATATAAGAAAATAGTAACGCGCTTTTAATTTCAAAAATAGTCCGAATCCTTAAGTTGATGGATGTGTGGAGGTATCCCTATTAGAAATTATTGTTTATATAAAAGCATGGAAAACAACAACTAATCTACAAAACAACAATATCCACAATTGTCATGTGAAGAATAGTTATCTTATGTTAGTTGTAATTGAACATTTTTATGAGATGAGATGATATTTAAACTTTTGACTATCCTTATACAAGAGATGCCTTTTTGGTAATATAAACAAGCTTTTTCGAATTGATTTTCCTTTTGATAACAGGTCGCTAAGTCAATATAAAATATGGATAATTGTTTATTATCTTTTTCATTTTTGAAAAAAGGAATGGCTGTTTTTTCGAGAAAACCTTTTAAATTTGTTTGGTCAAAATATAAGTGATTTTGATAGGAAAATAAACAGTATAATTTAGGATATTTATTTTTTGTAGTTCGTAACCCCCGATTTAACATCTTTTTAGCATCATCAATTTTTTTCTTATCAAAAAATGAAATCATAGTATCATATAACTTTTCTAATTCAAGTATTTCTAAATCTACTGTTACTGTATTGTTTTTGATTTCTTCTAATCTCTTATATAAGGATTTTTTAATATTCCAACTTGGAACAAGTCTATTATTTTCAATTTTACTTAAATAAGATACTGTACATATGCCATAGCACAAAGTTTCTTGTGTTATACCATGTTTTAATCGTTCATTAAAAAAGAATTCTCCAATATTTTCATTCGAAATTGTATCATTTTTAATTTCAGTATTAGACTTAAATCCCTCTATTCGCTCTAAGAGTAATTGTATCACTTCGGGTTTGGCTTCAATTTTATTATTTTCTATAAGACTTAAATGAGATACTGGACATATTCCTTTACATAGCTCTTTTTGAGTTAGATTATATGTCTTTCTAAATCCACGAATTTCTTTTCCTATATTATTCATTATTATGCCCTCCCCTAGAATCTCTTATAATGAAGGATATTCCTTTCTTCAGAAAAATTCAATAAAAAAACAAAATCAAATGTCAGTCCTGCTGGAGTTTATAAATAAAAAAGATAAAATTAGAGAATACGATCTTATTTTTAAGCGTAAGGGAAAAATAAATGAAAGTAACGATTTTTTTAGGTGAATTGGAGGTTTTTAGATGAATAAAAATGAAGAGTCATATTTTATACACTAATATACCTTGCTAGACAGGTCTACAAAATCAATAAAAATTGAATCTGGGCGTTCATTAAAGGAAGAAATGCTAGTATTAGGTATTACTGATAGGGACATTTTTCAAATACAAATGATAGAAATAAATCCAAATCAAAAGTAACATAATATTATTATGTTAAAATTATTTCGATAAGGATAGCAGGAAAGGATTTGTTACTTTAACATGGCAGAAAAGAAGGAATTTGTTAAAAAACAGCATTATATCCCTCGGTTTTCTATAAAACCATTTGAAATTACTGAGGGTTATTGTCGCATAGTAATTTTAAAAACGACTCCTTTTAAAATTATGAAAATGAGTACCAAAAATATTATGCAAGAAAATGACTTATATGAAGTAAAGGATCTTAACGGAGAATATGTAAATAGAAATGAAATAGAGGACATGTATAGTAAAATTGAAAATTCAATTGCACATAGTTTTCATGAATTTGTTCCCCTACTAGCATCTGATGAAGTGGATGTTGAGTTTAAAAAGAAATTTGAGACAATGGAATGGCAAAGGAACGAGACTAATCTACTTGTACATTTAATTTTCACATTGATTCGTAGTCCTCATTTAAAGAATATGGTTTATGAGAAAAAGGAGACTCCTGATTTTATGAAACCAATATTCTATCGTCTTATGACCACTACTCCAGAAAACGCTGTAAAACTCGCTAAGAGCCATCTTATAGGAGACGAATTGGAGATTGCCTTGCATTCTTTAAAAACAAGTCCAGAAGGCGGACTACAAGTGTTATTCGAACATCTAATGAATAATTTTCAATTACGAATTTACAAAACTCGTGGAGAGAAAAAATTCTTTCTTTCTGATAGACCTATTCTAGTCAACAAATTTGAAGAAGCTGATTATGTACTTCCTATTGCACCTACTATCTGTATAGGTGCAACCCCCTTTGAAGGTGAGTTTTCTCCATACAATCAAATTACATATTTATCAGATGATGATGTTAATAGAATTAACAAGAAGATTATAGAGAATACAGAAAAAATGTTGATTATTCAAAGTAGTGCAGATCTAGAGTTTGTGAAAGAATTTGGGGAAATATAAAAAGTATTATATAAGGGTTACCGCCAGATGGTTATCAAGTTAATCTTTTAAGATACTACATATAATAAAACTTTTTAGTGGGATTAAATGTAATTATGTTAATTATGTTTAATCCTATTTTCATAAAATTTATTATGAACATTATATTTATTTAGTTTTATTAATAGATGTAAAATAAGTTGACGTATATTTTAAGTGTGTTAATTTTGTGTTTTTTCAGTTTGACGGGAGATAACCTAGATAGTAACATGAATGCGAGTAAAAAGTATTTAATATAAGAAAGATAACTAATTTATTCAATGCTAAAATGATATATATGCCATTTTAGCATTGAATAAATTAGACTTTAATAAGTGTGGTGATACAAATGGATCAAGCAAATTTAAAAAAAGAAGCTGCACAAATTGAGCGTAATGGTTATATTAATCAATCTTTAAAAGAAGCTCAAAAATTAGTAGGATTACGTAAATTCAAGGATTTTTTAATAGAACTTCTTTCTTTTGTGGAGTTTCAACAGAAAAGAAAGGAACAAGGATTTAATGAGGATTATCAGTCATTCCATACAGTGTTTTTAGGCAATGCCGGTGTAGGGAAAACGACTGCAGCTAGGATACTAGCAAAAATGTTGTATGGATTAGGAAGCGTTGAGAATAAAAATGTTGTTGAGGTTTCTAGAAGTGATTTAGTTAGTGAATATGTAGGTCAAACGGCTATTAAAACGCAAAATATTATACAGAAGGCAATGGGTGGAGTTTTATTCATTGATGAAGCATATACATTAGCACGAGGTGGAGAACAAGATTTTGGGAAAGAATCTATTGATACCTTAGTGAAGGCAATGGAAGATAATCGTAATAATTTAGTAGTTATCTTGGCTGGATATACAGATGAAATGGAACAACTTTTGAAGACAAATAGTGGTTTGCGTTCTAGAATAGCTAATAATGTAATTTTCGAAGATTACAATATAAATGAATTAATAGAGATCGCACAATGTATGCTGCAAGAAAAAAATTATAAATTAGAAGAAGGATTATTACCTCATTTAGCAAACGTCTTAGATTCCAAGCAGTTAAAAGGAAAAACGGATATAGGAAATGCTCGTATGGTAAGAAATATAATTGAATCAGCTATACGTAAGCATGCAGTAAATTACGAAAGCGATTCAGATAAAGAGCTGGATGTATTAACTGCTAAAGACTTCAATATTGTAAAAAAAAATTTTTCATTAGAAGAAGAGTTTAATCACATTATTGGGAATGAATCAATTAAAGAGTTAATTCGTTCATTAGAATCACAAATAATCATTAATAATGAACGTAAGAAATATGATTTACAAAAATCGGATCAATCTCTTCATATGGTCTTTAAAGGGAGTCCAGGTGTTGGTAAAACGACATTTGCAAGAATCATTGCAAATTTACTAAAAGAAATGAAGGTATTGAAAAAAGGTCACTTGGTTGAAGTTGATAGATCTGACTTAGTTGCAGGTTATGTTGGCCAAACAGCTATTAAAACTAAAGAGGTTATTGAATCTGCAATTGGTGGTGTACTATTTATTGATGAAGCATACAGCTTGGTTCAAGAACAGGATAGCTTTGGAAGAGAAGCTATTGATACTCTTGTAAAAGCAATGGAAGATTATCGAGAAGACCTAGTTGTAATTGTAGCAGGATATACAGAAGATATGGATTCTTTTCTGCAGGCTAATCAAGGATTATCATCAAGATTTAATATTCAATTACCATTTAATGATTACAGTATGAAGGAATTATTTGAAATAGCTGTAAGTATGTTTACTAAAAAAGATTACCAGTTAACTCATGAATCTTGCATTGTGTTATCTCACATATTAAAAAAGGGAATTGAGTTAGGTGGGAATGGTAGATTTGTAAGAAATATTGTTGAACAAAGTATTCGTTTTCAGTCCACTCGTTTACGTTCTGAAAATAACCTTTCAAAAGACGTTTTACAGACAATTACAGCAGAAGATTTAATGCGAGTGAAAAATTCACTGTAATTCCTGTAGAATTACCATTAAAATATCAAGACAAAATGAGTAAAATAAATAATTAGTTAGGAAGATACATTTGCCTTATGTGCAATTGTATCTTTTTTTATTGATTAAAAAAGATTGAGGAGGGACGGATTAGTATGTTAAATAAACCTTTTTTACTAATCGCTGAAAAGCCGGATGCGGCAAAAGCTATAGCTAAGATATTCCCGCATAAAATTAAAAATGGTTTTATAGAAGTTGATGAAAATAATATTACAGGTTCTAGGGGCATTATCACTTATGCATTTGGACATCTGGTTGAATTGGCCGATCCTGAATATATCGACGAAAAATATAAAACATGGTCATGGGATACATTGCCTATTACTCCGGATAATATTCCTTTAAGAGCAGCCAAGGGCAAGGAACAGCAACTAAGATTGATTAAACAACTGGCAAATAGATCAGACATTAAAGTAATTATTAATGCATGTGATGCAGGTCGTGGTGCGAATCGTTCCTAAGTGAAAAGCTTAGGCATCTTAAACAAGGGAAGGCCCCATTAAGATAGAACTAATGATTCGAGAGACAGAATGATAGAGTAACGTCTTGAAATGTTTCCCCTAAGTCTCCGACATGCATTAAATGGTAGGACGTTTAAATGTGTGAAGCTCGGTGAAGACGGCTAACAGATACCGTAGTAAAAAATATATTTTAACCGAAATTCCTTTTAGTAAAAGGATGTATCCCATAGGCCGGGGGTCCGTAAAGTATCTATGGTGAGAATGTTATATGAAATAACTGACGAACTTTCGAATTAAAGAGTCTATAACCATACATTCAGAAATGAGTGTAAACCATATTTTGTGTTGTGTGTGAGGTTAAGTAAAGTCGCGGCTATGAAAAACCTTACAGTATTATAGGTACTGTCTAGCGCACAGGCTCATAGAAAGCACCTAAGGGTACCATATAGTGGATAGATTCATTGGAACGATGAAAGCTCAGGACGCAGAGAACCTACATTCTGTGAAGCGGTGGTAAGGAAAAGGAGGAATCCTATAACTTATCTTTATTTGAGTGATAGCGATGTCATAGTAGCGTGGAATTTATGGAAACATAAAGGAGCGAAGGGCATTAGTCAATATTGTTATAAAAAAAGTAATATTGATGGCAAGCCGTATGAAGGGAAACTTTCATGTACGGTTTAGTGTGAGGGAAAAAGTAGAGATTATATCAAAGCTTTACCTATCACAATAAGGAGAGAATATTTTTAATCTAATCTATCAGTATAATGGCTTGACAAAACCTGTAAAAAGATTGTGGTCCTCTTCATTAGCTGCAGCGGCAATTAAGAAGGCCTTTTTATCTCTTAAAGATGGTGAGGAGACAAAACCATTATTTTATAGTGCATACTCGCGAAGTGTAGCAGATTATTACGTAGGTTTATCTGCTACACGGGCGCTATCAATTCAGATGAAAAATTCAAAAGGCACTGAGAAAATGAAAAACCAAGGGACTTGGAGTGTAGGGCGCATTCAAACGCCCTTAATTCGTATTATTTGTGATCGGGAGCAAGAAATTCTTAATTTTAAATCTGAGCCTTTCTGGACAATTCAAGCTCAATTTAACATCGGAGGAACTAAGTATACAGGTAAGTGGAAAGATTTAAAGAACAATATTGATCAATTCAATACAAAAGATGCAGCTGCTTTAATAGTCTCAAAAGTAAAAGGTAAAGGAGCAATTGCTGAAAAAGTAACTGAAGATATTGTGAAAATAAAGCCTCCACAATTTTATAATTTATCGGATTTACAAATAAGAGCAAATAAACTATATAAGATGAGTTCTAAAGCTGTTTTAGATGCTGGACAAGCACTATATGAGGCATCTTATATAAGTTACGTGCGTACAGATTCAAATTATGTAACTGATGCAGAAATAAATGAATTTCCAGAGATAATAAAGGGATTGTCTCAAATTGGTATGTATAGAGAGTTTACACAAAAAATTATAGAACCAGGTAAACTAAAACATCTATCACGTTATCAAAACAATAAAAAGGTTTCAGATCATCATGCAATACTTCCTACGGGTGTAATTCCGGATTTTTCTAAACTGAATGAAAATCAAAAGAAAATATATGACTTAATTGTAAGAAGTGTTATAGCGGCTCATTATGAGGATGCTGAAGTAAGTCAAACTACGATAATTACTAATGTTAATCAAGAGAGATTTATAACTAGTGGTAAAGTATCGAAAATAGAGGGATGGCGTGATGTCATACATGAGGAGAAGTCTACTAGTAAAGAGAAAGACAACAATCATGAAAGTATTCCCATTTTAGACGAAGGCAGCAGAGGAATAACGGACAAGGTTAGTATAAAAGAAGGAAAAACTAAGCCAAAGAAAAGATATACACAAGGGGATCTAATCTCCGTAATGAAAAATTGTGGTCGAAACGTAGAGGATAAAGCTTTAGCAAAATCTTTAAATAGTACAGAGGGACTGGGTACGGTATCTATAAATAATATATGTACAAAATTAATGTAGTAACGATAAAACTTTGTTATAACTAGTTAAATCTAGTTTTTATGACTGTGCATAATAAGAGTTGTACATAATTATTACTATGTCGCGCTACTAAAAAATGGAATAAATTTATGTGAAATATGATTTTTATATAGAACAGTTTTTTGAAGGTGCATAAAAACAAATTTAGACTTTGAAAAATGGTATCATGAGTAATAATTTTAACCTATTTCTTGAATTCCCTGTATGTCTTAGAATAAGTGGTTTTGTGGAAGGACCAGGTTACTTTCTGCTTGTATCGCAATAGGGTGCCCAATGTCTCTGGCGAAATTTTATGGTCCTACTGCCTTTAGTATTTTTAAGGAAGAGAGAGTCTGTATTTGAATAAAAAGATTTTTTTAAATCTTAGGATATGATTGGGAGAGAGGATGGATTCTGGATTATTGGATTCATAATATTTGACGAAATTACCGTCATCATTTAATAAAACAGTGTCATTGCAGTATGAATTGGCAAAAGAGATACTGTTTGAATAGGTTAAAATAACACATGTTAATACTCTTACCTGTGATGATTTGAATTTTTCGCTTATTAAAGTGTATAATTTGTATATGTGAGTTAAATGAATGTGGATAGTTATTAATTGTATCAAAATGTGGCCCTTATTTAGGCAATACAGTTGAAAATATTGGTGAGTGGTAGAAGGATAAACGAGTTTTTTTACCCTTCATTATTACAAAAGATGAATAACTGAATAATAGGGATGTATTTTTAGAAAAGGATAAGTATAATTGGAATGTAGTGTTCAAATTGTATACCACATCGAATGTTATAACAAAGTTAATAAGATAGTAAGATAGCTATTTTCTGTTCGTAAAGTGGTCAATATAAAATAACTACAATAGGTGTACATAAAAAAGAGAGCAACCAAAAAAAGTAAAGATAGGATATATGTATTTTATAAGGGGTAGCTCGTAAGGGGAGAAGGTGCAGGTAAAAGGGATGAGAATTGAAGATATTTATCAAGAAGTATTAGATGGAAAAAGGTACAGATTTCCGCCAAACACATGGAATGGAGATGACAGTACAGAAATGGCCAGAAGGATAACAATATATCTTATTGAAGAAATACTACAATGGGATGATAGCGATTTGAAACAAAGATGGGGTACACCGATTATTGTGAAATATAGATTACGTGGATTGGTGAAGCATTATATGGGAATAGCCCTTTTAAAATGATCGACGATGCGTATCCGAATCGATTAAAGGAATGGGAGCTGAAAATGGCACCTTTAAATTTTTGGACAAAAGAAAAGGCATTAGAAGTATTACGGTATGTAATTGAAGAAAAAGAAAACTTGTCACAAGAGGAACTACTGGAAGTGTATGGACAAGAATGGTTGAGTCGTCATAAGTTAGGATCACCTTTGAGAGTACTGTGGCAAGGGAGTCCATATGCAATGATAAATGACTTATATCCTGGGATATTTAGAGCGTGGCAATTTTCAATGGCACCTAATAAATTTTGGACAAAAGAAAAAGCAATAGAAGCTTTACGATGGACGATTGAAGAAAAAGAAAACCTATTACCGGAGAAGTTAATACAAGTGTATAATCTGAAGTGGCTTATAAAGCATGGATTAGGAGGGGCGTGCACTTTAATGTGGGATGGGGATACATATGCAATGTTAAACGAAATATATCCTGGTTATTTCAAAGAATGGGAATTTAAGGTAACTCCGAGTGGCTTTTGGACAAAAGAAAAAGCAATAGAAGCTTTGCGATGGACGATTGAAGAAAAAGAAAATTTAACGGATGAACAATTACTACGGATATATACAAGTAGATGGATTAAAAAGAGAAATTTAGGTACACCATTAGTTAGATATTGGAAAGGGAGTCCATATGCAATGATAAATGATGCATATCCAAATCGTTATACGAAAGCGATGTTTAAAGGATATCAGTATAAATAATGAGAAGGAAATAATCAGTTTATGTTTTGGAAAAATTCACTTGAAAAGGATAAGGATTTCTTTGTACGCAAAAACTTTTCCACCCCAAAAAACTAGGTGTTCTAGTGAAAGTCGTCTGTAGAGTATTTGATATATTTTGAAGATATTCATAATACTGTAGTGAACCTTTTATAGAATCATGAAATTGTTGAAAATAGTAAATGAGAGAGGCATTTGACAGGCTTGAATAGACAGTGTATCGCATTTTTATAGTCACGAGTACAAAAAAGAATTTTCTGTCAATTAGTTGATGTTTATTGTTTTTTATTATATAGTAAGAAAGAGTTAGTTGACACACTGCTCAATTCATAGTATAAAGGTAGACAACAAATTTTGTTGTCTACCACCCCTGATTATTGTTATTCGGTAGGTATCTTATATAAATTTACAACCGTTAGACAGTAATCAAAATACAACTCTCACTTTGCAGGTAAGAGTTGTATTTTGATATTGGAACAGAAAAATCTGCTTAATGGATTTGACAAGTGAATATACGATGCTTTACAGGTCCGTGTACCAATCTATAAAAGAATAACGAGATCTTATTGGTTGTTTGCTTCTAATTTTTTTGCTAATCTCTTTAAAACTTCTGGAACATCATTTCTCTCCATAATAATTTCCACAAAAATTAATCTGTTAGATTCTTGAGAGATTTCTAATAAAACTTGCTCTAGTTTATGGGTGTTTTTTACATGAAAGTGTGAGACCTGATGTTGTGCACTGAAAATCCCAGGGATTTTGCGATACTTCCATTGATGAATATCATTATAACTTTGCTTTTCACCATGAATCGTGCGCTCAATCGTGTACCCGTCATTATTAATTAGAAAAATAATTGGTTTTAAGCCTTGTCTACATATTGTTGAAAGCTCTTGAACCGTTTGCTGTAAACCACCATCGCCTATAAATAGTATATGTCTTCTTTTTGGATCGGCTAATTGTGTTCCGAGTAAAGCTGGAAGTGTGTACCCTATAGATCCCCACAGCGGCTGGCTAATGAATATAGCCTGAGAAGGAAGTAATAAATCCGAAGCTCCATAAAATGCCGTTCCTAAATCAGCTAAAATTACATCTTTTTCCTGTAAAAAGGAACTCATACGATTCCAGAAATATTGTTGTGTTAAAGAAGAATTTTTTTTCTTGGTACTCTTTTGGTGTATAGACCGGGAGTGTAAAGAATGAATATTTATTGTGTTTTCTCTTTTTTGTTTTTGCAATCTTTGCTCTAATTCGATTAGCACATCTTTCATTTTAATCGATGAAAACTCTTTCCCTTTCACTTTTAGCATGTTAGGTTGAATATCTACTACATTTTCAGGGGAAAAACCTTGAGAAAATCCGCCCGTAATCAAATCTGTTAGCTTGACCCCAATGCTTAGTATACAATCTGCTTGATCCACCTGTTGTTGCACATAAGGAACACTTAAGTCACCTTGATATATACCAATGAATTGTGGATGTGTTTCGTCAAAGACCCCTTTTCCCATAGAGAGTGTAGCAACTGGAAAGCCAGTAGTAAGAGCAAGTTGATATAACTCATGTTTTACCTGGAAACGGCCTACTTCAAAGTCCGCTAAAATTATCGGTTTTTTTGCTTGTTGAATAATTGGAATAATCGTATCCAATGCGGATTTTAATGTGTTTTTGTTACTGTTTGGCAGGTTGTGTAATAAGGGTAGGGACGGTTTTTGAATGGGACAGTTGGAGATATTTGTTGGTAAGTTAATTTGAACAGGGCGCTTTTCTATCCAGCAAATTCGCAAAACTCTATCGATTTCATGGGACGCGTTTTGAGGGGTGAGTTGTGCTTGTGCGGCGGTCACTTCATGGTAAATATTCGAAAAGTGTTGAAAATCTCCATCGCCTAACGTGTGGTGAACAGGTAATCTTTGTTTTACGATAGATGTATGTGGAGTGCCTGTAATTTTTACAATGGGAACTTGTTCTGCAAAAGCACCTGCAATACCATTTAATGCAATGAGTTCACCCACGCCTAATGTAGTGACTACCGCGGAAATACCATGGATGCGTGCATAACCATCCGCTGCATAAGCTGCATTCAATTCGTTACAATTTCCTATCCATTTTAGATTAGGATGCGATAGGATAGTGTCTAAAAATAAGAGATTATAATCTCCTGGTACGCCAAATATATGCTGAATACCTAACTCATTTAATCGATCTAGTAAATACATTCCAACTGTATACGGACGATTCAGATGATTGTTTTTTTTCATGTTTTTCATAAATATATATTCATCTCCTTATAAGGTAAAGTTAGATTTTTTTGAGAATATATCTATAGACCCATTGTTTGTCATTTTACGAAAGATTTCTATCTTACAATCAGGCGTTAGCTATGAATGTTTTGAGTTATTCTCAGGATGTAATAGAATAAATATTTTTTGTGTGCTGTATTTATCATTTTATGGGGCAGTTAGTTGGGACTTTTTTTAGTAGACAACAATAGTATATGATAAGAATTTGATGTGGTATAGGCAAGTGGTACATTGAAAATAAAAAAGTAGTGAAGAACAATAATTTGTTGTATTTTTGGTATCGTGTAATCAATTTGGCATATCGATAAAAGATAGCGGGGTAGAAAGGGTTAGTAAGATTATATTGTTCGCTACATCTTACTAGCGTCTACATTTAAGTAAGATGAGATATTGGATGAAGGGGAGGATAATAGTATCTTTCATCCTAAATGCTGTGAGGACAATCAAATTTTTACTTAGGTATATACAGTAGTTTGTAATGACTATAAATAATGGGGATTTAATATGTAATTTTGCATAACAGATTGATAAAAAGTCGAACAGTATATTATAGTTGGAATATGTTCCTTATACCTGCGTGTAACATTGATGAAATACCCTTTATAAAATAATATATTTATTTTCCATGCGCTATATTTGTATAAGGAATGTAAGTAATAATGTACTATTAGAATTTGATGTGTACAAGATTAGGGTTACACACATCAAAAAACAGTAACATTTGATTTTATCTATAGTGTTGAAATTCAAGTGAGCGGTGAGAATATCTTTTAGTACTGGTGAGAGGGGGAGATGAAAGTTGAGAACACAAATTGTGACCATGATGTATAGGTGAGGATAGCTTGTAAGAAGAATCGTTCGTTATATTTCATTATTGTAGTAAGAATCCATAATAAGTTTTGAAACGAAAGCAATCAACCCTTTTTTTTAAAATTGAATAGTAAAGAAGACGATTAGTTGACTAATTCCTCAAAACGATTAGTAATTAATCGTTTTTTTTATTAGGAGAATTTAAAAGAAATGAGATAAGCTATGGGAACGCACTTCTAATTTGTGAGGATATATTTGGATTATTTGAAAAATGGGACAGCATCTTGGAGAAGAATTAAGGCATGGTATAGAAGTAAATGAATGGTCGCAGTATATAAATGTAGGATGAGGGATCGTTTTAAAGGTGATTAACTGATAAAATTTAAACATTCTACATGAGGGGAAATATTAAAAAGATTTGGGATAAATCAATAAATGGCTTTTTACTACGGTTCATAAAAAAATATAACAGGGTATTGAAGTTGAAATATGCGATAGATATCTTGAATGGACTGACATCGAATTAAAGCAAAGAATGGGATCGATTAAGATGAAAACACAGTTTGAAACACAATTGTTCGTAATGCATTAGTTGTAGGTGATGAAACTTAAAATAAAAAGTATAATGAAAAGGAAAGAGGGGAAATATAATAATATCTTAGCAAATTGTTTCCTGCATCATAATAGTAATTGTGCTAGGATAGAATTAAATAACATCACCACAAAACGTATTCTTGCAGGGGTACGTTTTGTAGTTTTAGTGAACCCATTATCTGAAAATGTATCTTTGATAAAATATTTCGTTTTAAGTAATATGTCTATAGAAGATGAGAACGGTCGTTATCATATTTTGTGCCAAGAGTGAATAAGTGTGTGAAATAAAGAAATCCCCTCTATGTAGGATAGGGGGGATTTGGTGTGTAAGGGTACCATTGAATAGCTTGAGGAAGCTTTAAGCTCCTACTATAGCACATTTTTATACAGATGTGTGGAGAAAATAAGAATAAATGTTGAAAAGTACCCGATTTTGTTGGTTTATCTAGGAAGGAGAGGGCATTGTGTTCTATGATGTTGATTATATAGTCTTTTTAGTTAAAACAAGAAAATTTGCTTTAGTGCGTTTCTACATATGAATATACTACTTCGATAACATACGTTTTTTCAGCATAAAGTGTCTATAAGTTGAGTATAGATAGAGAAAGGTATAACTCAAAATTATGAAGTCGTTTGTTTTCGGTGGGGTTGTCCTTTTTATATAACCATAGCAGCCTGTAAACAATATGGCTGCTATTTTATTTTTAGTCACTGATTGAGACGATGAACAGAATAGAAAATATATGCAGGAAATGAGAAAGCGTATGAGATATACGGTCTAATTCTGTATCAATAATACCCAGACAATATATTTTCAGTTGTTTGGAAAAGGTATCGATAAAGGGAGGATTGTGTTATAGTATGAGAAGAGGGAAAAAGGTAAATAATGAAGGTGATTCAAGTTAAAAAAGATAGCTCTTTCTTTTAGAAAGAGCTATCTTTTTTTTGATGATTTATCTAATAATCACTTTCATACCTAGATGTGCTTTAGGATATAGCCATTCGACATCACTATTTTTCATACGAATACACCCGTTGCTAACTTTTAACCCAATTGTTCCTGGTTGGTTTGTCCCATGTATGCCGTAAACATTTCCAGTGGAATGATTTACATCTAATCCAATCCATCTACTACCTAAAGGATTTTTTGGAGAACCACCGGAAATATTTGCTTTATAATAAGGGCGGTTCTCTTCTTTATAAACGACCTTAAAAGATCCTGCCGGAGTAGGGGTTTGGGGTTTTCCTGTTGTGACATGAAAGGATCTTTGTACTTTATTATTTTCCAGGTAATGTAATTGTTGTGTATTTCTATCAATAATGATATAAGCATGTGAATGAGATGCATCTGCAGTGATTGTAAAACCAAAACAAAGTGTGTAGATGAAAAAGATAAAAAATGTGAGGAATGGTTTCATGGATAGCTACCTCCTAAAAAATTAGATACATGTATTATTTTGTTTGAATAAATATGAAATAATCGTGGGAATATTTACTTATATATGCCGGGATGAAAAAATAGTATGCGTATATTCTATTATTTGTCAAATTGATGTAATGAATTTTTGGAAAAGGGTATCATCTACGTATGAAATGTATTTGATATTTTGTGTAGATGGGGAAATGGAGAAAAAGTCCATTGTATGGAATGGACTTTGAAGTAGGATAGTATTCGAGATCCATTATAATAGCATAAAATGGATGATATTTTTAGTAGCTTTTTCAAATAATTGTAAAGCTTTTTTATATTGTTTGTTTTCAATAAGTTGAATAAGTTGTTCGATGACTTGAACCAAATCAAGACGAATAGGCTTCCACACTTCATAAATGAATTGAGTGGATCCACCAATTTCGAATTTTTTCTCTAAATCGTTCATTATGGTTAATAGTAATGGATTTTGAGCAGGTAAAAGTAATAATTTATGAAAATGAGCTAGATGACTGTAATATGCTTCGGAATTATCGTCGTGTACGGATTGATAAAGTGATCGAACATTCTGTTTTAATTCTGTTAAATTAAAGGATAGGTTTTTCCGTTCAGCTTTTTGAAGACTTAACGCCAAAAATTGCACACGAATTTCAAGCATATTAATATAATCATGAATTGAGACACGAAAATTTTGGACAATTGCTCCACAATGACTTTCATGCCGTAAAATCCCTACAGATTCTAAACGACTTAAAGCACGGCGGATGGGAGTCCGACTGATGTTGAAACATTCTGTTAGCATTTTCTCCGTTAAGTGCGTACCAGGGGGATATTCTCCTTGTACGACTTGTTCTAAAATTTTGTCATACACTTGTTGTTCTAATGTTCTCTTTTTTTGCATTTGAAATCCCTCGTTTTTATATCTAATTTGTTATCTGGGAATAACAATAAAACCCAAAAATCGTTTGTTGTGTACACGAAAAGTATACAATATGACATTGAAAAAATATAGCCTTTTTGATAGATCATTTTAAATTTAAGAGAGAGTTAATTTTGCTACCAATATGTGGAGGAGATATTAATAGTAACATGATTGTAGGGAGGGTAAATCAAAAATGAAAGGATATGTATAAATGCATATTTTTTAGTGAGACAAATCTGGATTTTAATGCATGCCATAGTGATAAAAGAGTGGGATATATGTATGAAAAGGATTCCTTTAATAAAGAAATGTTATTTCTATGCATATTAGAGTGAACTTTCGATTTTTTCAAAATCACGAAGATATATCTGTGATTTTCTGTATTGTTAGAAGGTTGCGAAAAATATACCGCACTTATCGATGTAAAAAGAAACATATTTCCTTCACAAACTCAAACGCGGGAAATGCTGACATAATAAATGAATACTGGATGCTTGTTAGAATTTTAGAAGTGAAAAATGTTAAGTTCATACAACTGGTCGTCACGTAAAGATATAAATCAGTTTTTTACCATCATACATAACAACTTACTTGTATTATTATCTGAATATTGAATTTATCAGAATGTTGATAAATTACTTTTCCGATTAACCATCATATGTGAAACGAGTAAAAAAATAGTTAATAAAATTATCTGGATTTTTGTGTTCAAATTGTATACAATTATAAACGGTTTTTGATAAAAAAGGATATTGGTAGAAATTTGTGTAATGTATTAAGATATCTTAGATGAGTGAGGAGATATTACGAGATTCATGATTTCATGGAAAAGACAATATTGCTAAAAAAGAGGGATAATGTGAAAGAAAATAGGAATGTGCTGAATGTAGTCTATATATTGAAAAAACGAGTGTGGACGATTCTTGCTGTGATGTTAGGATCTGGGATAGTAAGTTTGATTATAAGTAGTTACTTTTCTAACCCAGTTTACGAAGCAACCTCGCAAATTCTTGTGAATCAAAAAAAAGCAGAAGGAGCTTCTGGACTTCAGGCTGATGAAATTCAAACCAATGTACAGTTGACGAATACGTATAAAGTAATAATAAAAAGTCCAATGGTTTTGGAACGAGTAAAAAATAAAATGAAGAAAGATACCATTTCAATCGATGACCTAAATAAAAAAATAAATGTAGTTTCTGAAGCGGAATCACAGGTAATCTCTGTTACGGTAAAGGATAAGGATATTAGAAGAGCGAATGATATTGTAAATCATACTGTTGAAGTATTTAAAACAGAAATATCTACAATTATGAATGTTGATAATGTCACGATTTTATCAAAAGCTGACAGTATAAACGATAATAAACCTATACAGTCACGAACAGTGTTAAACACGATAGTAGCCATGATTATGGGAATGTTTCTTTCAATGAGTTTTTTCATAATAAAAGAGATGCTTGATCATACGGTAAAAAATGAATTTGATGTGGAGGAGGATTTAAATGTACCTATGTTAGGGGCTATTTCTCATTTGAAGAAGCAAGGAAATAAAAAAGGAAAAGATAATTGCTAAAGAAGGGGGCGGAACGAGAAAATGAGGAAACGGGTGAAGAAAAGAAAAAGAGTGCCACAGCAAGTACCGATAGTTTTATGTGAGCAGACTATGCCTCATATAGCGGAGCAATTTCGAAATGTACGGACAAATATTGCGTTTGTGGCAAAAGGGAAACAAATTAGATCTATTGCTATTACAT
Organism: Bacillus cereus group sp. BfR-BA-01349; assembly: GCF_022663795.1. NCBI lineage: Bacteria > Bacillati > Bacillota > Bacilli > Caryophanales > Bacillaceae > Bacillus > Bacillus cereus group sp. BfR-BA-01349. Next base: position 4,172 of record NZ_JAKUGE010000071.1, on the reverse strand, counting down.
CTGCAAAATCAGGAGAGGGTAAAACTACGATTAGTGCAAATTTGGCAGGAGTGTTCGCAAAGCAAGGAAAGAAGGTATTACTTGTAGATAGTGACCTGCGCAGACCTAAGTTGCACAAGATATTCCAAATAGAAGCGCGAAAAGGGCTGGCAGAAGTATTGGCGAATTTAGGGGACTTTGAAGAATGTTTGTGTACAACACATATTAGCAAATTAGATTTGCTAACGAGTGGAGGGATTCCACCAAATCCATCGGAGTTATTGGGTTCGGACACAATGAATAACATAATGAATCATATATATGATCAGTACGACATTGTGATTTTTGATTTACCACCTATACTAGCTGTAGCAGATGCACAAATTTTAGCTAATCAATGTGATGCAGCAATTTTAGTGGTTCGCAGTGGACAAACTGAAAAAATGGATGCAAATAAAGCGATAAAACTATTAAAAATGACAGACGGAGAATTTTTAGGAGTGATTTTAAATGATTGTCCGAATGAAGAGAATCATTACTATATTTCTGATGTTTGAGTACGTTTGTATTATGCGTTTTAATATATGGTAGACATGTAGAATCTGAATAAAGGACTTTGGAAACTTGTGTAAGGGAGAGGGTCTTTACTAGTTATTTGTTTTGCAATGTAAATAGTAAAGAGTATATTTTAAAATGTGGAAGAATGGAGATAGCAATGAGAGTGAAAAGACAGATTTCGATGATGGAAATAGAAGAGAGTGTTACGAATGCATGGAGTCTAAGTGTAAAGAGAGGTATGGGTATTATATTAGCCTCAGTAGCGTTGGTAATTGTATGTCCTATTTATTTTATTGTTTTGTATTCTAACAGTTGCTGAATCGAAAGGGGCGCCCCTTTATTTGCAAAAAAGAGTAGGAATTCATGGGAAGACATTTTATATAATGAAAATACGTTCGATGAGAAGAGACGCAGAAACAAATGGACCGCAATGGGCAAATGAAAATGATCCTAGAGTCACAAAAATCGGAAGGTTTATTAGAAAAACACGGATAGATGAATTACCACAATTCATTAATATTTTGATGGGAGATATGTCTTTAGTTGGTCCAAGGCCAGAACGAGAAATTTTTATTGAAAAATTCGAGTCTGAAGTACCGGGTTTTAGACGAAGGCTACAAGTAAAACCGGGATTAACTGGATGGGCACAAATTAATGGTGGGTATAACGTATCACCGTATTATAAATTACGGTATGATTTATATTATATTCGTAATCAGAGTATCATACTTGATATAAAAATTATGCTAAAAACATGCAAGGTACTGGTAACAGGTGAAGGAGCCAGATAACAAATAAGTTGTATATGTGGGGACGAAATAGTGATAGGCCATATTTCAGAAAGGAATTGTGAAACACAGCTAAATTGGGGTAGTTATATATAATAAAAATTGAATATTCGTTATATTTAGTTTTTATTATAGGGTTAACTTATTGTTTGATAAAGACTAGGTGTATTGAAGAGGAATGTGTGAATGGTGTAGTCTATTTGATAGTACAACCTAAAAATAGAGAAAGGATTGAAAATATGGAAAATAACGCAAGTGAAGCGCGCCGAATATTAGTTATTTCACCCTCTTTTGAATGTGGAGGAGCAGAAAAATATGTATGTTGGCTCATGAACAAATTGGTTGAAGAAGGAAAGGAAGTTGTTTTTTTGTCATCGGGAGGGGTGTTAGTGCAACAATTAAATTCGAAAATTCATTTTATTCAACTGCCGATACTGAAAAAAAGTTTGTATTCCCTTTTGAAATTATCCTATGAAATTCGAAAAATAGTAAAACGTTATAAGATTCAAGTGATTCATTCGCAATCTGTATTTACAACCATAATGGGGAAATTATTAACGCCTCATATGCCTATTATAGTAACTATTCATGGTTTGCGAAAAAAACATTATCCGTTAGCAAACGTATTGGTGAAAATATTTGCAACAAAAATTATTGCGGTATCAGAAGAAATAGAACACGAAATGAGTTACCCAATGGATGTGAGAAATAAATTGGAAGTAATATATAATGCGACCAAAATTCCAGAAGAGAATGTGGAAAAATGTTCTCAAGATGGACCTATTACGATTGGAGTAATTGCAAGGTTACATGAGGAGAAAGGACATATGATTTTATTGAAAGCATTTCAAAAGTTGTTAGGAAGCAATTCTAATATTGAGCTGTACATAATAGGAAATGGTCCCGAGCGTGAAAAACTGGAAGCTTGGGTACAGAGAGAGGAAATCGATAAAAAAGTAATCTTTACTGGATTTCAAACAGATGTCGCAGGGATTTTGAAGGGATTGGATATTGTGGTATTACCCTCGTTTCGAGAGGGGTTACCACTAGCGATATTGGAGGCGATGAGCTACGGGAAATGTATAATTGCTACGAATGTAGGTGGGATTCCAGAAGCAATTGATGATGGTCATTCCGGTTTATTATGTAAAAGTGGCGATGTACAGGGATTATTGGAGGCATTACAAGTGGCTGTACAAAGTGAAGAATTAAGGTTTAGGTTAGGAAAAGCTGCGGATCATAAAGTGAAATCTGTATTTTCTGATGAGGTATGTTATCAAAAAATAATGAGAGTTTATCATGAAGTATTGGACTGAGGGAATGAGAGCGGTAGCGGTAGAAGGGGACTTATGTAAAAGTGGATTGAAGATCAGCAATGCAAATCATGATGGATAAATCTGTTTGTAATGCGAATTAACGCATGTTACGGAAAAGAAATAGTGTAGATGTTTGAATTCAGGTTTGACCTGGTCAAGAAAAACTGGAACATCGATTAGATTACGCAATTGCTTTTGAATATTGATATGGAGTCATTCCATTTAATGATGAGTGAGGACGAATGGAATGATAGTACATATAAATAAATTCAGCCACTAAGTGATTGACTTGAGCGAGAGAAATCAGTTTTTCTCCATGTAAGCATTCGCGTTTAAAGATGCTAAAAAACGATTCCATTACTGCATTATCCCAACAGTTTCCCTTACGGGACATACTTTGTTGAATCTTTTGTTGCTTACAAAAATCAGTAACCTTATAACTGGCAAACTGAGATCCTTGATCACTATGAAATAGGATTCTTTTTTGACTTCCATAAGCATGTTTGACTTGCTGGATTGTATCTTTTACTAATTGGGCATCTTGGTGGGTATCCAACGAATAACCCAGCACCCGCCGGGTGCCAATATCTAATGCGGCACAAAAATATACTTTCAGCCCATTCACTAAACGAAACTCTGTGATATCACATACAATAGTCGGAATATCTTTCTTACCAGGTTTAAAAGATCGCTCTAGTACATTTGGAAATGTATGATGTTCATGCTTTCTTTTCTTATAGTACGTGACAACTTTTGACTTTAATCCAGCTTCATATAAAGCTTGTCTTACTTGGAATAAACTCACCATAACGCCTTTGTTGATAAGGTAACAGAACAATTTTCGATAGCCCATTCTACCTTTTAAACGTTTAAATTGCATAACAATATAAGCCGCTGTCTTTTTACGTTTTTTTTGACTTTCAGTGAGCTTACGGTGGAAAAAGTCGTAAAAACCACTAACAGAAACTTGTAATCGATGGCAAAGCCAGCGCACTCCAAATATTTGATGATATTGTCTGATAAATTGAAAGCGTGTTAGTTTTGGTTGCTGGCAAAGAAGGTTGCCGCCTTTTTTAGAAATTCATTTTCCTTTTTTAAAGCCTGGATTTTTCTTCGTAAAGAACGTAGTTCTTCCATATCAGATTTCTCATTATCCAAAAATGGGGAAGAATATTTCTTTATCCATGCATTTAGAGTCCCGTTCCCTAAGTCAAATTCTCTTTGAATACTGGAAATTGTACGCCCTTCTTTAACCACCAATTCAACACATTGTTTTTTAAACATTTCATCATACTGCTTTTTCATCTGAAACACCTCTTATATAGAATAATTTATCTCTATACTGTGTTCCAGTTTTACTGTACCACCTCATATGAGAGTGAATCGAATAGTTCGATGGGTTGCCAAGGTACGTATGATTCGCTATCGCATGAGTTTGTTGAAGATGATAGATATAGGAATGCACCACATCATTTCATGGAACACAGCGAGAACCAATCGTATGATGCTATAAGATATAACGAATATGAGA
>NZ_JAKUGE010000070.1:0-21053 GCF_022663795.1 Bacillus cereus group sp. BfR-BA-01349 | reverse complement strand
AAAACCAGAAGTGAAGCCAGATCCAAAGCCTGAAACAAAACCAGAGGAAAAACCAGAAGTGAAGCCAGACCCAAAACCTGAAACAAAACCAGAGGAAAAACCAGATACAAATTTACCATCAAGTTTAGATAAAGGTTTAGTTACAGAGGAAGTTACGTATAATCCAAATGCTATGAAAAACCCGATTGCTCAAAAATCCATTTCTACAGAAGCGCAAAATCTTATCAAGAGTGTGAATGCTAAATATGGTACTAACCTTAAGTATGCAGATTTAAATGGAACTATTAGAATAATTGATAAAAACATGTATTTACCAGAAGGTACAATTGGGGCACAAGTCTATGTTAATGCTACTAGTGAGAATGATTTCAAAATTATTTTCTTAGATAATAACGAAGCAACTATTGAATTAGCTAAAAAGTGGACTACGATGTTAAATTCTGATTTAGTTCTAGATAAAGAAATTCAAGAAACTGTAGATGCTCAAGAAATAAATAACTATGAAAAAGGAAAATATAAGATCCGTGTAGGGCATTCTACAGCTGACCACATGATGTACGTTCAAGTACGTGTATAATATCATTGCAATTAAATGTTTCATTTGATATATTAAGATATGTAGTATATAAATAAAAAAATAAATTTGATTTATTTACGTAAAGGACACACCTTACGTACCTCCCAAGGTACAGGTGTGTCCTTTTTTATGTTTAAAGGAGGGATTTTATGAAACTGAGAAAAAAATATTATTAACCTGTACTTCTTTAATTTTGTTATTACCGTCAGTAGCAAGTGCGGGAAATAGTGATGTACCATTTTATGATGGAAATGAAACTACGATTTTAGCATCAGACGAATTACAATTGAAGGGAAAACTACTTAGATCTGGAAGTAGATATAAGGCAAAAGAGTTCGATTATAAAGCTGATATACATTTTCCTGCTGTTTATAATGGTTCTTTTAATTGGGGGAATCCAAGGGAAAACCTTGTGCAAAATGAAGACCAGTCAGAGTCTTATGTGCGTATATCAAATGACGGCTACATTAACCCTTCAGTTGTAGTAGGAGATAGAATGGTAACTGAAGTGGAGAGAATTACAAATAGCATAATTACAGATAAATATTGGGGTAACTCTCAGTTTGTTTTAAAATATTTAATTCCACATAAGATTACAAATCAAGATTCCTATGAATCTTATGGACATTTCTATTGGATTAGGGATATTGCCTATCTTTCTGGCGGATACGCAGGGGCTGGTAGTGTAAATGGTGTAAATAGGTATAACTTGTGGTATGTACGTACAAGCAAACCTGAAATAAAAGATTTTAAGGCTACGAGTGGAAAAAAAGATGTACCTGTGAAATTTACATTTAACGGATTCGAATATGTAAGTAAAAATAAAGGATATAATGACCGAGATCCCAATGGAACAACAATAAACCCTTATCAAAAAGCTGCTGGAGAACGGAACCGAGTTAAATGGATGTTAGATATTACAAAAGATGGCGAAACCGTGTATCATCAAGAAAATTATCTACGTTCAACTCCGCAAAAAGATAATCAAAAACCAAATGAAGGTGATGCAGGGCAATTTAAGTCAGAAGAACTAAAGTGGCAGCCGCAAATGTGTGGTCGATATACTGCGAAAATTAAAGTCCTTGATGCTGTTCAAAGGGAATCGAACGAGAAAAAAGTTGATTTTAACATAGATGGTAACTGTGGAACTGAAGTAACACCTAACCCAGATCCAGGTGATGAAGATGATTTTAAATATAAAATTGATTTCTCTGCTGACCGAATTGAAGGAGAAACCGCAAGAGAAGGAAAGAATATCAAAACAAGAATAGATGTATCACGTGATAATTTTAAACCAGAGCGTGATCAATATAGAACAAAGGTAAACAACAATATTAATAAGTCTCAACAAGAAGTAAATAGCTATGAATCGGAGAGAGATAGTGCTCAATCTAGTCTAAGTTATTGTCGCCGTAATCCAATTCATGAAGTAGATGCCGAGGGAAAGGATCACTATTATGATAGAGACTGCTCTTGGGAAGAAAATAAACTAGATAGTGCGGCAAGTAAGCTAGATAATGCAAAACAGAAGTTCGAAAAAGAGAAGAATAAACTTAAAAAGCTAGATGTATTAGAAGAAAAATATAAGAATCCTGAAACAGTAGTTGTGTTAAGACATAACGGACAACAAGTATCATCACAAAAGGTAAGATTAACCGAGGGAGAAAAGAAAACCTTAAACCTTGATTGGCAACATAAAGGGAAAGGAACAATTCAGGCAGAAATTAACCCTGATGGTAATCGCATAGACATAGAGGAAACTACGTATAAAAATAATCCTATTAAAACTGCTATCTATGCACCATCTCATGAAAAAGGGATGTGCGGAGTAACGAGTGTAAAAGGTGTGGTAGAAACAGTAAGTGAACGTGTATCAAAAGAAGATATAGTTGGGAAAATGTATTATGAAACTTTGACAGGGAGTATTGATAATTTAGCTCCTTCTAAGCTGCATTCTGGTTATGGATTTTCGTATGAAGTAAACGGTAAGTACAAAAATGAGTGGAATGCAAATTACCCGGGTATATTTACTGCTGCTAAGGCACAATACCCATTTGCAGACGAAGGATTAAAGTCTACTCAAGATTTAGAGAAGAACGAACTTAAAGATAATACATCGAAATTCTTACCTAAAAATATGTATTTATCTGAATCAACGGGACATGTTTTTGATAGTAAAAGACCAACTAAGTCTTTATATTGGGATGGACAAGAGAAAATCATTGATGGTGGCCAAAAATGGTATTCACCACTAAAGACAAAAGACGGTGTATATACCTTTAATGTAGAAACAGCTCCAGCAGGTATCAATGAAATGAGTTTATGTTTAACTGGGCAAGTAGAGATTAAGGGTGTTGCGTACGATGATTTCATAAAAAGAAGAGTATTTCCTGATGATCCATTCCCTGGAGGAAGTGGAGTAGGATGGAACTGGGTAGGGAAAGAGGAACTACTTCATAAACTGACGGATTGGTATTACATGAAGACTGGGAAATAAACATAAAATATAGTATAATTAGGTGAGTCGACACAATAATATATCCATCTTAACTAGTAGCTGAATGGATAAACCAAAGGCACATCCCCTTAATGGGGGTGTGCCTTTTTTTCATAGAAAGGGGAAATTAAATTGGATAAAAAGAAGAAACAGCGTATGAGACGAACAATTTTTATTGGAGTTATCGTAATGATTATCTCATTATATATTGGAAGTGAATTTCAGGATCGGAATGGGAAAAGCTATGCTCCTGCAAAGTATTTTGAAACAGGAACGAAATTGATTTCGTATTAAAAGGACTTTGTTTTATTTCATTAACTATAGTGAACAAATCTGCATGACATGTACTATAGTTGATGTTATAATATGTGTAGAAGTATTATAACAATAGTTTTTGCATAAACTAAAGAAGACGAAGTGCTGGTAACACTTCGCCTTATGTAACTGCTACCGCAAGGTGGTTGGTTACTAAAAATTTAGTTATTTTTTATTGAACCACCAAGTACGTTTGCGGCGTTGGGTGGTTCTTTTCGTTTTTCGTCGCTTTTTTTGTCTTTTTTTCCAAAACGTTGATAGGTATTTTCCTATATGTTTTGCAAAAAACACAGCGACTTCTCTAGCAATTACTTTCAGAATTTCAATTGCTATCATGAAAAGAATGTCCATATTGTCACCTCCTTTCTCCATAAAATAAAAGAGAAAGGAAAGCAACCGACCACCCTGAAATATTCAGTTACATTATATTCATTATACCATATTTATAGTTGGGTTAATAGCTTAAAAACCTTGATATGACAACGTTTTTAAGGTTTTTTAAGTTTTGGGATCAGAGATTTGAAAGGGTAAAAATAATATTTTTTTTAGAAATGATTGACATGAAACTCTATATATCATAATATTGAAATTGTAATATTAAAGAAACCAAATCCAACATTTTCATATAGACTTTAGATTAGCTAAAAGGACACACCTAAGGCACATTATGCCATAGGTGTGTCTTTTTTTGCGTTTAAAGGCTACATAAGGAGGAATACAAACATTGAAGCCATCTAAGTTTCAAAAGAAGCAGATTGCTGCGGTAGGTTTAGCTGCTGCAACAGTAGCGGGTATCTATGGGTACAATCATTTCGCAGTCGAAAATGCAGTAAAACCAACAAAGATTGTTGTAGCCGCAAAGGATATACCTGCGCATACAGAGATTAAAGAAGACATGCTAGTGGAACGAACATTACCTGGTGATGCGATTCCCCCCAATGCATTACGTGCAAATAAAAAAGAAGTAGTAGGTAAGTGGACAAATGATGGGCAGCCCATTACAGAAAATAGCTATCTCTTTAAAAACAAAGTAGTAAAGAAAGAAGAGTTACCTGACTCTGCCATTTTAAATTTAAAAGATGGAGAAGTTGCATTCCCGTTACTCGTTGATTTGGAAACAAGTTCAGGTAATAGTATCATTCCGAACACGTATGTCGACTTGTATTTCAAACAGGTTGTGAAAGAAGGCGACAATGAGAAGGTTGTATTCGGAGGTCTTTTCCAACGTGTACGTGTGACTGCTGCAAAAGATAGCAATACAGAAGATGCCTTCGTGCTAGAAAAGAAAGAATCAAAAGAGGAACAAGAAGGAAAACAAAAGCCAAAGGTAACGCGATTATATACACTGGCTGTTTCACCTGAACAGCTTCAATATTTAAATCGTGCAAAAACGCTCGGAGATGTAATTCCTGTTGCAGTCGGGCAAAAAGTAGAACAAACAGGGAAAGAATTAGAACCAGCTGAAGGATTCTCACAAATATCTGATCAAAAGAACATTTTAGACTATGTAGAGAAGCATTCGACCAATCCAATTTCTAAAAATGTAAAAGAGTATGTAGCGCAGTATCTGAACGAATCTAAGTAAGAAAGGAGTTTTTTAGATGGATCGGCAAGTAAAAATCATTGCCTTTTATGCCACAAATGAAAACGTAGGAAAAAGTACGTTAAGTATTACGATGGCAAATGAGTTAGCTCATCTAGGGAAAAAGGTGCTTTATGTAGAAGCGGACCAAGTAAGACCAAGTTTTGCGGTTGGAACTGGTCTTAGCCATGAGAGTAAAAACATGCTAGAGCTTGTCAGAAAAGAAAATGAATATAATCTTTCGCAGTATATTTGTACCAAGCAAGATTTGTTAGAGAAAAAAGTGAATCCAAGATTGATGCAAAAATTGCACGATAAGATGGATTTTCTGGTATTTCCATCAGGTTATAGTTTGGCTCAATTCCCAGAGATTCAAAACAAAGAATTGTTTGTAACGACATTTATCGAATCACTTGTAGATACAGAATATGACTACATCATTCTATCGGTACCAACTGAATTATCCGAGGTGCTAAGTTATCCGATCCTATATCAATCAGACCTTGTTGTTCATGTGCTAAATGGAAATCCTCGTGGTGCATTAGCTATCAAACGCGAATTACAACTAATAGAAGATGCAAAGCTAACATTACCTCGAATGATTCATGTGCTAAATATGGCAGATGAGAATTATGTAGAAGATATTGAAAAGCTTTCTTCCCAAAACATTGCAGTGACAATTCCGTATGACAGGGATCGTACGAGTTATGAATGGGGGATGCAATTTGGTTCCCCGCAAATTAATACAAAGGTCCATCACATTATGGAAGTAGCTGGTCTTAATATTCCATCCCAGCATACATCCTCTATGAAAAAGGGTCTCTTTGGTTTACGAAGTTAAAAAAGGGGGACAAGTAGTATGTGGGGCTATTTACAGGAAAAACAAGTCGCCTTAAAGCGAAATCGAGTGGATTTATATCACTTTGGTTATAGGATTCGTGCCAAAACAGCTCGAAAGTTAAGAACAACTACAGCTCAACAAATTAAAGATATTACAGATGAAATTCGTGCATTTTTAGTAAAAGACCATCGTGATATCTTAAGTGAATCCTTTATGAATAAAGAAAAGAGAGCAACTGTAGAACAAATTATTAAAAGCTTTCTATTAAGCAATCAAGTCGTCATTTCAGATGTACCTTCTGAACAGTTACTGAATATGGTGTGTGACGATATTGTTGGATTTGGCGTTATTCAGCCGCTTATTGATGACCAAGATGTAACAGATATTTATATCAATGGCACAAAAGAGATTATATACGAAAAAATTGGAGAAGGAGAATGTAAGTACAAGTATCGATATGAAGCAGAAGAAGATGTAAAAGCTTTAGCTTATAAGATGGTAAACAGTACGTCAGAGTCACTTAATACAGCAAAGCCATCTGTAGACTGCGTGTTTCCTTATATTCGTATTAATATCGCTTTAGATGAGATTGCTGGACTTGGTACAACAATTTCTATTCGTAAGAATGCGGATCATCTACGTGCCTCTGACGAACGGATGTTATCTACAAATCAAGCAACAAAAGAAATGTTAAGTTTTTTAGCTGCCGCGGTGAAAGCGAAGATGAATATCTTAGTAGCTGGTGCGACTGGAACAGGGAAATCAGAGTTTATGAAGTACCTCTCTTCGCATATCCCGAAAAATGAACGTACTCTCGTGGTAGAGGATCATCCAGAATTGTATTTGCATCGGGTATTCCCAGACCATCATTTCGTTCCTATGCAGTGTAGACATTCAGAAGTTGAAGAGAATGCAATTGATTTTGATAGAATCCTAACTAACGCATTACGACAGGGATTAAAGAGACTGATTGTTGGGGAATCAAGAGGGAAAGAAGCTTTACAAATGTTGAATTTCTTCCAAACAGGGCATTCTGGTTTTACTTCTGTCCATACAAGAAGTGCAATTGAAGGTGTAAAACGTCTCATGTTAATGTGTCTGCAAAGTGGAGCAAATATTGATGCTAAGTATTTATATGAACTAATTTCATCGACATTTGATGTAATTGTCTTTTTTGAGAAAAAGGATGATGGAAATCGGTATATAACTGAAATGATTGAGTTGAGGGATTATTATGACGGTGAAGTACACTTTAATCGACTTACTCAATTTATCCCAGATGAAATAGAAGTAGATGATACGACTGGGAAAATAACAAAGATTCATGGTGAGCATGTAATGAAAGGGAAAATTTCAGATGAAATGGAGAGGAAATTCCTTTCTATTACTGTAGATTCTTCTTTATATGAACCGTTTCTTGCTCATAAGGAGGTAAAACAGCTTGCATAGTATATTGATTTATAGCTGTATTTTCTTGATATTCTGTAGCGTCTTTCTTTTGGTTTTACTTTTTACAAAATCTAAAGGTTCTGCTCTTTCTCAATTTGTACAAGAAAATGAGAAGGAAGAAAGGCGCTTGGAATTAAGGAATATTAAAGGGATACGAATGTATCTACCGCAATCCGTTATCCAAGAAGCTCAAAAGTACGAATGGAAATTGACAAAGAGTATGTACTGGATATATACGATTCTTTCTGGGATGAGTGTTGCAGCGGTGTTCTATTTTTCATTTGGACAAGATCCTTATACACTGATTACCGTTTTATGTGGTTTTTTAGTTCCAAGGTTTCTTCTCTATAGAAGAAAAAAACGTTACTACTTGGTTGTCATAGACCGTCTCTCTATTTATATGAAGGCAGTTGCGAATGCACTTCAAATTAGTAATAATGCAAAACGCGTGTTAGTACAAGTAAAGCCAATGATGCATGAAAGCATTCAAGAAGAAATAGAAAAAGTTTCTCTTTTATTAGAAGGTGGAACCACAATGCATCGTGCGTTTAGAGGATTTAATGAAACGTTTAATTTTAGAGAATTGGTATTCTTCCATGAAATGTTGGAAGTGTGTAGCCGAGAAGGTGGAGCGAATTCAGTGCAAGTCCTACTAGATATTGCAGAAGATTTCGAAAAACAAAAACTATACCTGGCAAGATTGCGTTCTAGTTTGTCGCAAGCACAACGTGCATTTGTACAGAACTGCTTAATCGTTATCGCTATGCCAATTGTGATTATGTTGATGTCAAAAGAAGCATATGGATTTTTAGCAGGTTCTATGATGGGGAAAATTGCATTAGCGGTAAATATGTTCATTGTATTTTTCTTAGCAACCCGTGTAGAAAAGATTGCAAATTATAATCCAACAGAAAGAGGGGAATAAAGTGGCTGCGATTTTAGCTGTAGTGGTATTCGTTGTCATGTACTGGGTATTCTCTACCTTGCTACAAAGTAAAAAAGATAGTGGTAGCCTACTTACAAACTATGTAGAAAATGCAAAACGAATTGAAAAAAAGAATTTAAATCAAATGATGCTTGCTCCTTTCCAGTCGTTATCACATAAATATCTGACAGAAGAAAAGAAAGAGCAGATTCAGAAAAAATTAGAAGAAGCTGGCCTGGATACGAAACCAGAAGAATATTTAAAAATGAAGGTTGCATATCCTATCATTTTCACCTCTGTTTTCTTGATATGTACGGTGTTCCATGATTACTACTTATTTAAAGTGGGTGTTTTGATTTCACCACTGCTTTATTTCTATCCTGATTATCTGTTAAAGAGAAGAATCAAGCAGGCGATAGAAGCTAGGAAGTTCGAATTACCAGAGTATCTAATTCCTATGCTGCAGTTGTTAAAAACACATACAACATTAGAGGCAGTAAAAAAGGCACAGATATATGCTGGAAGACACCTTCGTCCGTATGTATCTACACTTACTGCAGAGTTAGAAATGTATGCAGGATCGGATCAACCATTTCGGAATTTTGCAGCAGCCTTAAATAGTCCAGAAGTAAATACCTTTACGATTGCATTGCAACAAGCACAAAAAACGGACAAGGTACAGAGTCTTCGTATTATGGATGCACAAATTAAAATGATGCGTGAATTAAAGCATGAGAACTATAATCGTCTTATTCAAAATAAGCCAATGGAAATGAATAAATTTAACGTCGCAGTTATTGGATGTATTGTGATTTATCCAATGGTTATTGTTATTCAATCTTTAATGCAAGGATTTGCAAGTTTATAGAAGATAGTATCAAAAATGGAATAGGTAAAGGAGCAAAATATATGTTAACGAAAATGAAGAATTGGTTAAAAAATGAAGACTCACAATTATCATCAGAAAATGGTATGTTAATCGCCTTGGCGGTAATTATCGTATTAGTCATTGGCCCGTTTGTATGGAAAGCAATCCAAGGTGGTTATGACTCAATTCTAGCTCGATTTACAAAAGCATCAAGCAATGCAGATGTGAATTCTTGGAACAAGTAATAGAAGTTTTAAATAAATGCTGTTTTTTTTCGTATAGCTCAAATAAATGGATAAGGGAGATTCAATCATGTTAGCAAAAATGAAGAATTGGTTAAAAAATGAGGATTCACAGTTATCATCAGAAAACGGTATGTTAATCGCTCTGGCGGTAATTATCGTATTAGTCATTGGCCCATTTGTATGGAAGGCAATCCAAGGTGGCTATGATACGATCCTGGCACGATTCACAAAAGCATCAAGCAATGCAGATATTGATTCTTGGAATAAAAAATAAATGTAAAAATAAACGAGGGGGCTACTCTAAAAGTGGTTCCCTTTTTTACACAGCATTTTTTATGAAATTAAGAGGGGAGTAAAGAAAATGGGCCTGTATATTGTGGGATTATTACTAAGTTACATGTTCCTAAATGTATTTACTGATTTGAAATATAGAAAAACAAAGAATATGTGGCATCTACTATTCTTAATAGTAGGGATAGGAATTACGTACCTTGCCGGAATAAGAACAGGGAAAGAGATTGCAATTGTACTAGTCATGGCCTTAGCGTGTGGTTTATTGCTAGAGACATTTAAATTCTCTTCACCTGGTGATACCAAGATGCTTGTGGTGGTAGCTTTATATATTAGCAATGTAGTAGAAGAATCGGCTATGCTTACTGCCATTACATTAACAGCTTTCCATTTGCTATTCTTTTGGATTGCTAGTGTGTATCGATTAATTAAAATTTTAGGGTTTGTGGGAGCGATTAAAGACCAATTGGAGCATGCTGCTTCTATATTTGGGGCAAAACTACCAAAGAAAGAAATACAGCTGATACAGAGCTTTCCTGGGGCTTGTTCTATTTTACTAGGGGCAATGGTGTATATTTCGTTCACTATCTATCAAAACGGAGGTATGTTAGCTTGAATAGTAGAATTATTCATCAAAGAGAAACATATATTTATTTCACGATATTCGTACTAGTAGGGGTGCTTATTGCAAATATGTTTATTCATATGGTGTTTGTATTAGCGTATCCGTTACTTACCGGATTAATTGTGCAGGTTATCTTGTTGCAGAAGATAAAGAAGCCATTTTATCGGAGCGGAAAAGAATTAACGGAACAATTAAAACTAAAAAATATATTTCTAGTAGAATCAAATATTTTAGGAGATGAAGAAGGAGCTGTTTATGAGGTGCATCAAATGCCTTTTGGATTCTCTAATGGATTAATTAATAAAGATAAGAGTTATAAAGTCATAAAACAAGAGTATGATAGAAAAGTCAAAGAGGATTTAACGAAAATTGCAAAATGGCAAGTTACAACAAAAGCTAGACTTGTTACGACAACACACTTTCGTTTATATACAATTTGGCAGAAAAATAGTACAGGTTATCAATTGAAAAAATTAGAGGATTGTGTTGATCCGTATGCAAAAATGAATCTCATACAATGGATGATTGCATCATTCTGTACGACTGGTCGTATCAAATATGATAAGAAACCAAAAGAGTGGGAAAGCTACGAATGGATTGCGTTAAAATAAAAAGACAAAAGTACATAACTTTTGTCTTTTTATTAATTTATACAGCTCAATGAACTATGCATTTTTTTTAGCTAGTTCTAAATATGCTTCATGTTTAGTTATTTCACTGATATCAAGTCCGAAATCAAAATCATCCTTTTTTGATTGGTAACCATAAGATACTAAACCGGAATCTTTATGATTCTCAGGGAAGTAAATTAGTACTTTTGCATTTTTATAGTCTTTTAAATGCAATAATTCGTACAGTTTTTCAATTAGATATTCGCTAATTAGGTTAATAGCACTTGTTCCGCCAACAATAGTATAAAGGTCATCATAAATGTGCAATGCATGATTTTTTCTATCAACGAATAGTAAAAAGTGATTGTAACCTACGTGGAAGTTTTCTATTACTAAATGGTATTGCTCCTCATGGCTAGTAGGAAATAAGAAAATATCAAATGAATCTTTAGTTACCAAAATAGCTGTTTCTTCATTTTTTTGGTCCTTTTTGAACATTTTAAACATGAAAATCCTCCTCTAAAGAACGTGTGTTTGTTCTGATTGTAACACGAATTGGATTTAGTTAATAGTAAATAAAGGAAGAATAAAAAATAAGGCCTTATTTTTTATATAGGCCTTATTAAATGACGAATGAGATATGACTCAATATCTCGTGTAGGGTAATTTTATTATACATAATTTTCGAAAAAAACTAAAATAAATAAGTTCATTTTTGTGATAAAACATAAAGTTATTGAAATTTAGATACGAATTGATTAATATAAATATATATTTAATGTTTAATTGATTCCGTTTATTCCCACACCTTATTGTGTTGTGGTTGAGTTGTAGAAGCAAGTTGCGTCTTGTTTCATTTATGAAAGGGCTTCTTTGAGCCGATTAGTGTATATCTAGCTTATTTTGCTATGCACATTTTTAATCGACTTGAAGGAGCCCTTTTTGTGTTGTTTTCAAGTTAGGAATCACTTGTAAAAAGGTATTTAGATTTAGGTATACAAATAAAAAACACTGTGAGAAAAAACACAAGATTTGTGTTTTTTTTGCTTTGGAAGGGGATCATTATAATGAAATACGAACATGCAATTACACTAGATAAACCATTACTATCACTAGAGGAGATAATAAAAATCTTTCAGAGGAATGAAGTTACTCAACCAATTCGAGAGCGTAATTCTAGCATTTTCCGTGATACAGAAGACTATATTGCAGATAAAATGACAGCCTTACACATCAACTCTGATGAGTATTACAATACGATTTTTTTACCAATTTTACGCCATGATTGTGAAGAAGATTGTTATTTTCCATTTGAAAGGAAGTACTGTTTAGAGGTGTATGGCTATCCATGTACGTTAGAAGATATGTTTAAGGAGTGGGGTCTTTATATTATTAACAAGATGGATTGTACATTAGAAAAAGTTATGTCTGAGTATGTAGAGGTTACAAATCCTTTATTTGATCCGACTGTAGAAGAATTGGCCAGAATTATTAAATATAACAAAGAGCGAACTAAGGAGTGTAGTAGATTATTTAATATTCCTCTTGAGCCATTAAAGAAATTATTAAAGGAGTCCTCCCATACCGTTATTGAGATTATTCAAAACGTTGAAATGGAGGACATATCAAAACTTCCTACACACTTAGGTGTTCAATTTGCTTATAGAAGGGAAACGAAAGAACTTTACATGTATCATGGAGAAAAACATTTGCCGTGGCTTTATCGAGTATTACTTTTTCTTCATATTTTTGAGTTATCTATTCTACGTGTAAAGTAATCAATTGTTGTGAAGTAGAAAAATAATAAATATATAACCAGGGGGAAATTCAAATGAAAATGAGTTATGAAGTATCTATATTTTGTTCTGCACATCCAGATGATTTTATGCCAAATTTACGTGCATTACGAATGAGAGTTACAAAGGAAGGAGCATTTTGGGAACGAGATTGTTATCAGTTTTCCATTAAACCATCAAACTTGTCACAGCGAGCAGCCAAACAAGCAGGGGAAATCTATTTGTATCATGTTCATTTTAATGGATGTGTACGGGATTTCCTTTTTTTATTGGAAAGATGTTTTAGAGGGACGAGTTTTCGCTTTACTGCTATCCGTGGTTTTTTAGATGTAGAAGGTTATTCACTTAAAAAATGGAAACCGATTCTACGTAACCACCACATAAATTCTGCAGATGTAGATTGTATTTTCAAGAAAGATGATCTTGTAATGATTGTGCATCAGCATGGAGGTTTAGAGGTGGTTAAGCGTGCGGAAAAAGGCGAACAATTAAAAAAAGTAAACTTTCTGGAGGTAGATAGCTGGTTACAAGCACTAAATCCGACAAAAGAGGATCTTTTCTCTTTAACAGGTGTGAGTGTATCGTAATGAGTGATTTACATAACTATATGGAAGTCTACAGACAGAGGGAATGACAGAAATCCGTAGTGAAAAACGACTATGAATTTCTGTCTTTTTATTTTATAAAGGAGGATTTTAGCATGAATTTATTTGAACTGTTCGATTTAGAGGTAAGAGAAAACATAATAGTACAAGATGTGAGGACAGATAAACAAGTTCGCAATCAATACAGCTATGATGTTGGTGAGAAATTAGTAGGAGCTAAGAAAGAGCTACGAGCCTTAAAAGAATCATTTTTAGTATCATTTTCTTTAGAAGTTTTAGCAGAAATTGAAAAAGAATCTCCAGTAGAAGCGCTCAATACATTGGATCGAAACGCATTAATTCCATTCTCTTTTGAACATGAAAAAGAAAATGATGTCCCGCCACGTGTTGCAAAATTAAAGCAACTGCTAGTGGGCAGGATTGATAAGAAGCCAATTGTAGATACACCGACTGCAAGGAAACTGTATGTGCAAGCATGTAGAAGAGTTTGGCATGATATACAGTTAATACATACCTCAGAACAATGGATAGATCTTGTTGGTTCTTACGGTAAGGAAATGCAAAACGGTTGGTATGCATTTAAAAAAGATAAGAATGTCACATACACATTTAAAAGAATGGTAGAAGAATATTTTGATGAATTTGTTAATGCAGATGGTATGGAGTTATTAATATTAGGAAAGAAATTCATATCACTTTGTACAAATTCAAAAAGTATTAATTCTACATACCTTCGTGTATCACATGAACTAACATGGAATGATTTACTTACGAAAAAGGTTACGACTCGTAAGAAATCTGCACCTGCTTGGAGTAGGAAACTGCCAGATACCCTCCAAAGAAAAGGACCAGAAGTAGAATTTGCTACCCAACCTGAAGACGTAGTTACTATGTTTGGATTGAAGGGAATGCAATTTGGACATTATTGCACCGAACAATATGCAAAAGAACATATTGAGCATGTATCTGAGGCGTTACATGATGTAGCCCGTATATTGGGGATTCCACCTAAATACATAGGGCTAGGAGGACGCTTAGGGCTTGCAATTGGTGCGAGAGGAAGCGGCAATGCATTAGCGCATTATGAACCTTCTACCCAAGTCATTAATTTAACTCGTGATAATGGAGTCGGGGCATTGTGTCATGAATGGGGACATTCACTGGATCATTTCTTATATGATTGTAGTCATGATTTTAAAAATGGTAGCCTTGCTTTCCTATCAAGTGGGAAGAGTATCGGAAATGTTTTGCCTGCTATTATCAAAGAGAGGATGCAAGCTGTGTTAGATGCCTGTAAACAAGGAAAAGTGGCCAGAGTAATTAATGTGGAAAATGCTTATGATAGAAAGTGGTATTTCTATGGTAGTGTCATCAATAGTTATGATGTATGTAAGGGAAATGTGTCAGGTATTCTAGAATCCTATCACTTAAGTTCGTACAAAAAGCTGGATATCTTATCAGGAGCAGCTAAGACGCGTATGGAACGTAAGGTTGAAAAAGAATTTGAGAAAACCGCACAAATGTTGGCTGCTTATCACTATAAAAAAACAGGCGAGAAACTTAATGAAATATCGTATCAAGCGAAAGGGTCTGTATACTTTGATACAGCCATTCAGTTAGATAAGAAGAGAACCAAAAAGTATTGGTCTACGAATCATGAGATGTTTGCTAGAGCATTTGAAGCATATGTAGAATCAGCTTTGCTAGATCAAGAACATAGAAATGACTATTTAGTTTGTGATACATATTCTTTTGTATATCCATTAGGAGAACAAAGAGAATATCTGAATAGGAGTATAAAGAGTTTAATGGAAGTAGCTGTTCCATATATAATTAACAGTATACAAGGAGTGGGGAATAATGAATTATAACATTCAAAAAGGTCAATTTCGTTTAACGAGTGCTTATCCAAGAGGTAGCTGGTGGGAATTTTACCGTGTTACGTGTCCGATTTGTCATGATACAGGTAATTGCATGCTGCATGTTTCGCAAGAGAAGGTAGCATGTACACGTGTAGAAAGTAAATGGATTTACGGAAAAAACACGGGCAACCCAAGCTACATTCATTACATAAATGGAAAAGATAAGTATCAATTGCCTGAGGCGGAGGAAGTTCAAATTCATGATAAGAAAAGCAATGAAGAATTAGATGTGTTTAATCGTAAGTTAATGGATTTCATACCATTACAGGAGCATCATCATACACATTTATTAAAAGATAGAAAAATGACTGAAGAGCAAATACAAGTACGTCAATATCGATCTTTCTTAAAGCAACAAATTGTGTTAGAGGAGGATAATACGTATACCACAGTTTGGGAACAGTTATTTAAGCAGATTGGTGAGAAAAATTGCTGGCAGGGTGTGCCGGGATTTTATGAGATGAAGAAAGGTCAACTTTCTCTTCGTTTGATGTCAGGATCTCCTGGTATATTGATCCCTTTTCGAAACCAGTACAATCAAATTGTTGGATGGCAGGTTCGTGTGGATGAAGTGAAAAACTCCGTTCATGTGAAATCGGCACCTACTGGAGTTCAAGCGGAATTAATCGAGCAGCCTAATGTTGTAAAGATAACTAAAAATGGTGATTGTATCTTTGAAGGCGAACTAGAAGTGAGCAAAAAGGTAGAGATTCCATTTCAAGAGGGACAAATTGTTGTAAAGATTCATAAAGGACAAAAGTATCTGTGGCTCTCATCAGCAAACAAGAATCAAGGGACTGGTGCAGGTGGTAGTGAAAATCCACTTCCTGTACATGTAGCGGTACCGAGTTCTCATTTAAAACATTGGAATTCTGGTACATTGCATCAAACTAAATCAGTAATGATCACAGAAGGACCTATGAAAGCCGATTTGATTGCTGATTTGCTTCCAGAGAGATTTAATAAAGAGGAGATTTCTGAAATAGGAACAACGGTTCTTGCGATTCCTGGTGTAAATGCTTGGCGAATTGCTATGCCTGTATTAAAGGATATGGGTGTAGAAAAAGTCTATTTAGCGTTTGATGCGGATTTAGTAGAGAATAAGAAAGTAAGAAAAGCTCTTATAGACTTTGCGACAGAGTTAAAGCGAATGGGTTATAACGTAATCATAGCTGCATGGAACCCAACGCAAGGTAAGGGGCTGGATGATACAATGCAAGCTTTTTTCAAGCCCGTTTTTCGCACAATATAATAAATCATATTATTTTAGCTAGGGGATTTTATATAAAAGAAAGGTGTGTATGAAGGATATGGATATTATGCAACAATTAATGGACGTAGACAAAAAAGCTAGGGAACAAGAAAGAATGGAACTCATTCAACGATTTTTTAATGAGGGAGTTTCTATCACGACAATTGCAAATGCGACAAGTATGTGTGAAGAAGATATTTCATATATATTAAATAACTAGTAGCCATATTAGATGAGGTGAATAGAGGGGGAAAAGATAGAATTGTAATTCTATCTTTTTTTGCTCTTAAATACAATTTTAAAACGAGAAAGGTAGAGGAAGAACATGAGTGTATATGTAAAAAAGAATCTAGTAAATTTACGAGTTGATTATGCTTTCAAGCGCTTGTTTGGAGTAGAAGGAAATGAAGATATATTAATTGGATTTCTTAACGCGGTACTACAATCATCTATTGATGAAGAAATTACATCTTTGCACTTAGATGATCCGCATCTCCAAGAGAGCAGAAGGATGATAAATTGTCAATTTTAGATTTGCGAGCTACGTTAAATAGTGGTATAAAAATTAATATAGAGATTCAAGTTCGAGACAAAAAAAATATGATCGAGCGCTCTTTGTTCTATTGGTCAGGCATGTATTATTCCCAAATGACTCAAGGGATGAAGTACACGGAATTAAGGCCAACCATTTGTATTAATATAGTAGATTTCATTCTGTTTCCAGAAGAGCAAGAGTTTCATAATGTTAATACAGTGATGAACAAAAAATCTAAGCGTATCATTACCGAAAATATGCAGTTGCATTTTCTTGAAATTCCAAAAGTGATTCAAGAATGGCAAGGAGAACGAATGAATCCATGGGAAGACTCTTTAGCGCGTTGGTTATTATTATTTCCTGCGCATGAAGATGAGAGATTAACAACAATCCTGGAGGCGATAGCAATGGAAAAAGATCCAGTTTTGAAAAAAGCAATAGAGGATTGGGAGCGTTTAAGTAGCGATAAGGATTTTTTACGCTTATATGAGGCTAGAGAAAAAGCAATAAAAGATAGAATATCAGAAATAGAAACGGCAGAAGAAAAAGCTGCGAAAAAAGCCACAGAAATAGCTACCAAAAAAGCCACAGAAGAGACTAGAATTGCAACTAAGATAGAGATGATTCACAATTTAATTAATGTCGGTGTACCTATTGAGAAAGTAGCGGAAGCCACTGAATTAAGTGTGGGAGAGGTTAATGTAATTTTAAAAAATAAAGAGTAAATATAAATGATATGAAATAGGTAATTGTGATTACAAACAATTACCTATTTTTTTATTATTTTTGATTGATGCCCATTTTGTGATTACAACTATATTTTTTCTTGCTTTAGGATTTCCTCTAATTCATAACGAAATTTATTAGTCTTCTTAACATCTTTTAAGATTGCCTCAAGATCCTCTTTTTCAACAAATTCTCTAATGGAATGGTTGAATACCATTAATCTACCGTATCTTTGTTCAATCTCTTTAAACCACGTCTCTTTTTTCAATAACTTAAAGTTATTACGAATCATTTTTTCCTTTTTTGAAGGAATGGACATAATGAGCCCTCCCAATACATCACTGATTAAGTCACCCATGAAGAAGTCTCCTTTTTCCTTTATTGTACCATTCAGGAAAAACGATATGTCGTAAAAAATTGAATATATAGCTAGTTATTTAGAATACATTTTAATGATCTATTTTGATTTTTGGTGTAAATAAGGGGTTGTATTTTCAAAATCGTATTGCTATAATATAAACGTAATAAGATTTTACAATAAAATATAAAATTAATCAGTTCGCATATAAGAGAAGACCTCAATATGCGCCATGTCCTTAGGGGACGTGTGCGTGTATTGGGGTCTTTTTGCGTTTTGCGAGCAAAAACATCCGGAGGTGCAGGAATTATGTTGAATTGGTTGTCTGCAAAACTTATGACAACATCAGTAGGAGATTTCTTACTGGCAAAAAGTAGCTTTACGAAAGGTCTTGGTGGTAGTGGCAGTGGTGCCAATGCTGAAACTGTCCAAAAAAGCATGAACACTTTAGTGAAAATTTTAATTGGTTTTGGGGGAATTTGGGTGGCAGCTTGCGTTGTATTCGCAGCTATTAAACTATCTGGTGCACAAGGAAAGAACCCTGAAAACCGTACACAAGCTATGATTGGTTTAGCTTGCGCGGCAATTGGAGGCTTTGTCATGATCAAAGCGTACGACATTGCTGCTTGGGTTACAACAATCTAATAAAAGAGTTTGTACAAGCTCTCCTCCATTTGGGGAGAGCTTCTCTTATACAAGGGAGGAAACAAAATGAGAAAAGTAACTGTTCCTGTTGATATGACTTCGGAACAAAAAACGCTGTTAGGTGTATTAAGTAAGCGCCAATTGATTTATTTATTAGGTGGCGGGGCGGCCCTTTATTTATATGTACCATTTTTATGGCAGTTGTTTGCACCTATTGATGCGGTAGTAGCGTTTTTTATTTGCCTAATTTTAGCACTACCAACGGTAGTAGGTGTAATAGCGTTTGGTTTTATTTATAAAGAAAAACAACACATGTATCTTGATAGATTTTTACTTATCAAAATGCGTAGCCGCTCCGAAAAAGGAAAGTGGAGAAAAGGGTACGAGCCAACTACATGGGCAAAGGAGAATTTATAAATGTTGGAAATGATATATTTTGCGGCGATAGCCATTGTAGGGTTTTTCTTTTATCGGAAAATGAATGGAAAACCGCTGTTTGGTTCTAAGAAAAAGGGGAAAAAGCAAGGTGGAGTAGAGAAACATACTGCTGAAAAATCTGGAAAGAAAAACAAAAAGAATACACCTGCTGAATCGGAAATTGATGAGGATAATGTTGATTTCTTTCGGGATTTTGTAGAAGACATTAAGGAAATTGATAATCACATGATTCGATATCATGATGACACATTTGTCCTAATTGCGGAAGCACATCCGGTTAACTATTACTTACTTTCCAATATGGAACAAGAAGCGATTGATATCAAAATTGAATCATGGTTAACCACATTAGAGTTTAATACGAAAGTATATATTCAAAGTAAGTTCGTAGATTTAACAGATCCTGTACGAAAAATGACAGAAACGATGAAAGGTGCGAAGGACCTTACACCAGAGACGGTTCTATATGGACAAGAAGTTATCGATAACTTAGAGTACTGGCAGCGTTCACAACCTCGATATGAACAAAAACGTTATTTAATTTATCCATATAAGGTTGATATTAGTACGATTACGGCTGATACAGAGGACGAATTAGAAGAAAAGATTGTAGATAAGGCATTTAACGAACTATATCGTCGTTATAATGCATCCCGAAATCTACTATCGAAAGCAAAAATTAATGTAGAAATGTTAACGAAAGATAAATTAATAGAACTTTTATACGTAGCATTTAACCGTCGGAAAGCCGTAAAAGCTCGTTTCCAGGATTTAATTGAAAACGAGAATTTCTCGCTCTATTCAACAGGGGAAACAAATGAAAGAAAACTAGAGTTAATGAAGAAAGTGCTAGCAGAAGAAAAAGCAGAAAAATCAAATAATGGGGTGGCGTAAATATGAAGTTATTCGGAAAAAAGAAAAAGGAAAAGAAAAAAGAAAAGAAAAAAGTAGAAGCCGAAGAGAAGGATGAATTGGAGCTAGAGGAGGAAGAGCTGGAAGAAGAAGTACCGACGCAATTAGACAATCAAACAACAGTGTTTGATGTTATTGCTCCAGAAGGTATGAAAATTGATGCAGAAGATTATGGAGTTATTAAACAATCTTTAGGAAGCAATACGTTCTTCCGTCCGTTTTATATTCCACGTGATGGGTACCCACGTATGATGCAAACCAATTGGCTCAACATGTTAACTTCGGCTGGAGAAGTGGATGTCATGATCGATATTCATAAAGAGCCAAAAGCTAAAGCAATGCGATCATTAGATATGCAGCTGACAATGTTACGTTCCAATCTTTCTTTCCAACGTACACGAGGAAACATTGACCAAGAAAAAGACTTAGATGCAAAAATTCAAGATACAAACAATTTAATGGATGAAATCCAGTTCAATGAAAACGACTCTTATATGGTGAGTACGATGGCTGTTGCGTATGCAGAATCAAAGAAAGAATTGGACGTTTTATGTGAATATCTTGAAGATGAAATGCAAGCATCTCACTTTAAGATAGCGAGTACTTGGAACCGTGTGAAAAGTGGTTTGAAAGCGGTTATGCCATTAGGTGCACCAAATACGCTGCAAGATACTTATCGAAATATCGATAGACGTGCTCTATGTACATTTGCACCCTTTGTATCAGGATCCGGAAGATTTAACGGTGGGATACCAATAGGAAAGAACAAAATTACTGGCCAAGTAGAATTTTTAAATTCATTCGGGAATGCAGATTATCGTCCACCAAACTATAACATTGGTGTGACAGGAATTTCAGGTTCCGGGAAAAGTTTACTTTTAAAAATGAAGCTTGCTCGTGAAACGTCACTTGCAGATACGCATGCAATGATTATCGATCCAGAGGGAGGTGCGACACGTTCCTAAGTGAAAAGCTTAGGCATTGTCGAACTTACAGTTCAACAGTGAACTGTCATTCTGAGAAGTCAAATGAAAGGGT
>NZ_JAKUGE010000069.1:0-24723 GCF_022663795.1 Bacillus cereus group sp. BfR-BA-01349 | reverse complement strand
CAAAACTAAAAGGATTGTCCCCTGTGCAATACAGAGTTCAATCCTTAGTAGCTGCTTAATATATTTGTCTAATTTTTTGGGTTCAGTTCATGTATAAGGGGCTTTTTTGCTTACTTCTATCAGTCGAGAAAATTATGTAATGAAAATGAATAATTAGGGGGGAAACTTCTAATTATTCATTTTCACTTTAAATGCTTTTCGAGCGATATCCTGCTGCACGATCTGCTTTTTGAAATTCGCGTTGATAGAGAACTTCTTGTGTACTAGATAATGTGTTTTTTGCTTTATCACGTTTCTTTTTATCCATTACAAATCACCTCGTGTCTTAAAGTTACTATTTATCGTTTCCAAAGACATGAGGGGATATACGCATATGGAAAATGTTAACGATTGATTATCATTTCAGAAAATTTAGATTACGCTTCTTTTAATTGATGAGCATCTTGGAAGGTTGTATCTCGCATTGTAGCAAGTGTGTATTGATCTTTTGGAATTTCATATAAGTTATACACTTCTTCGTTTGCGTTAATTTCATCATATACGGCTTTTCTTGTTTCGTTTGCTAGATTCACATATTGCAGTTTTTCTGCAGCTTTAATAGAACGAATATTTATTTTACGAATACGCATGAAAATTGTTTCAATATCTAATTCATAGAAAAGTTCACTAAAAAATGAATCTTTTGCCAATTTGTTATAGCCTTTTCCATGATATGGTTTGCCAAGCCATGTCCCGAGAAATCCAGCTTTTTCTTGCACATCAAATAAAGTGATTGTTCCGATAGGGTTACCCCATTCATCTAAAATTGTGCGTGAAATTAATTCACCACGCTCTTCAGCTTCAATCGTTTGTTTCGTTAAGAATAAATATTCTTCATAAGAATAAGCCTTTTGACGCACAAAAGGGAAGACAGCTGGATCCACCATTAACTCGTATAGAACGTGGCTGTCGTGTAAGTCGCGTTTTTTCAACATACTAACTCCTCCTCACACGAGGGTAGCATGACGAAAAAACACCCCACCCTCGAAATTTTTATATCAATCTTTAAAAAATTTCGGGGTGGGAATCGAACCCACTAGAACCAGTTTCTAACGCTGGTGGCGCACCATTTGCCTTCCCCATTCATCAATTTGAAAATGATAATCACGACACAAATTGATTATGGTTTCATTCAGTTTATAATCGTATAATACTTTATCTAGTCAAAAAAATAAACTAGTTTTTTTTATTTTTTTTGTAAATTATTTTTCCATCAATCATAGTTAGTACAGGCTTGGCTAAATAATGGAAAGGATGATGAGTCCATAGCACGAGATCGGCGTCTTTTCCAACCTCGATGCTTCCAATTCTATCCTCTAAACGCAAATTTCGTGCTGGGAATATGGTGATTCCTTCTAGTGCTGTTTTCTCGTCTAACCCTTCTCTTACTGCAACAGCAGCGCAAACATTTAAATATTGAATGGGTGTATAAGGATGATCTGTTGTGATAGAAACTTCCACACCATTTTTTGATAATATATGGTAAGTATCCCATGTTTTATTTTTTAGTTCGATTTTAGAACGGCGTGTCAGAGTGGGACCAACTGAAACCTTCAAATTGTGTTTTGAAAGTTCTTCAACAATAAAGTGTCCTTCTGTGCAATGTTCAATGCGTAAATCGAGATTGAATTCTGTTGCAAAGCGTAGAGCAGAACTAATATCATCTGCTCGGTGAGCGTGGATACGTACGGGTATTTCACGACGTAATGCTTTTAGAATAGGAAGCATTCGAAAATCAGCTTCGTGCCCGTAATGTTGTGCTTCATAGAATGATTCCCGAAGTAACCCCATAATCCCCATACGTGTAATGGATTCTTTTGTTCCATTACTATGGACTTTTTTAGGATTTTCTCCAAAGGCAATCTTTAAACCAGCAGGTTCTTGAATAATCATATGATCAATACAAGTTCCAGCTGTTTTTATTACACAAGTAGTACCCCCGATAATATTTTGACTGCCAGGCATAACGTGAACGGTTGTAATTCCGTTTTGTACAGCGTCTTGAAAGGCAATATCGAAAGGATGGATTCCATCTAAAGAACGAATATGTGGTGTTGAAACTTCAGATGTTTCATTGGCATCATTTCCAGCCCAACCAGTACCTTCATCATAGAGACCAAGGTGAGTATGGACATCAATAAAGCCAGGTAAGAGATGGAGTGCTCGTGCATCTATAACGGTCATATCTTGAGTAGGTGGAATAAAAGGTTTGACCTCGGTAATTCGCTCTCCTGTAACGAGTACATCTCCTTGAAACTTTTGAGATGTAATAGGGTATACAATGGCTTGTTTGAGCAATATTTTCATAGGTACCTCATTTCTGTTACTTTATAATGCTAATGGAAGTTAAGGGAAAGTAACTGAAAGGTTATTTGTGTGGTAATGCTTCGGATCCTAGAAAATGAAAGTTTTGAAAGAGCCCATGTAAAATTGTGTTTTAGAAGTACTACATTGTATGCGAAAGTATATTTTGTAATGCATGGTCTATTTCTGGAAATGTGTATTGGTATCCATGTTCAATTGCTTTAATGGGTAATACACGTTGCCCTTCTAGTACAAGTATGCTCATTTCACCTAATAAAGTTTGAATGATAAAAGAAGGTACAGGCAACCAATGGGGCTTTTTCATTATAGTTGCAATGGTTTCTCCAAATTCCTTCATTCTTATAGGTGTTGGTGCTGTCATATTAAGAGGACCATCAATTTCTTTTTTGTGTATGATGAAATCCATCATACGAACGACATCGTCTATATGAATCCATGATAACCATTGCTTCCCAGAACCAATGGTGCCGCCGATATAGAATTGATAGGGAAGTAGCATTTTTGGAAGAGCTCCTTCATTTGTACCTAATACAACTCCAAATCTTGCGTAGATTGTTCGTATTCCGAGAGAACGTGCTTTAGATGCTTCTTGTTCCCATGAATATACTGTATTTGCTAAAAAGTCAATTCCAGGAGTCTCATGCTGTTCTGTAAAAGACTCTATTTCAGACGTTCCATAGTATCCAATAGCACTTGCGTTAATAAATGTGTGTGGCTTTGTATGGAGTCCCTGCAATTGTTTAATGAGTCCTTTTGTTGTTTGAATTCTACTGTTTAAAATGGCTTTCTTTTGTTGCTTTGTCCATCTACTATTAATAGACTCTCCCGCTAGATTAATAACTACATCAATAGAAGAGAGGGGGAAGGTTTGTAAATCTGGTGTCCATTGAACATACTGAAGGTTAGGATCGGAAGTTTCAGTAGTTTTTTTTCGTGTGAGAATGTAAACAGTATATCCTTTTTGAATAAAAAAAGTAGAAAGGGATTTACCGATAAAGCCTGTACCACCAGAAATTGCGATTTTCACAAGTATTTCCTCCTCATTATATATATTCTTGAAAAGAAAAAATGTTCCTCGACTATGTTAAAATAATAGAGAGGTGAGAGTATGGCTGTCATTACAAAAATAGAAGTACAAAAACGATCGAAAGAACGATTTAATATTTATATTGATAAAGGTCAAGGCGAAGAGTACGGATTTAGTGTGGATCAAGTAATCTTAATAAAGCATGGATTACAAAAAGGCTTAGAAATTGATGAAATCGAGTTAGGAAATATTTTGTACAATGAAGAAGTGCAAAAAGCATATTTACAAGCAATCTCCTATTTATCCTATCAAATGAGAACAAAACAAGAAATAGAAGATTTTTTACGAAAAAAAGAAGCGGGACAGGCCATCATCTCTGAAGTCGTTTCGAAATTATTACATGACCGATATATTAATGATAAAGAGTATGCTGTTTTATATACGCGAACGCAAAGTAATGTGAATCGAAAAGGTCCAACTGTTATTAAAAGAGAGTTATTAAATAAAGGTGTTCAGGATTTAATTATTACACATAGTTTACAAGAATATCCGAAGGAAAAGCAAATTGAGAATGCCTTGTTTCTCATAGAGAAGAAGAAAAAATCTTATCAAAAACATTCTTTTTTACAAATGAAACTAAAGTTAGATGAGATGCTTGTTCGAAAAGGATATTCTAGAGAAGTAATTCAAATTTGTTTGGAAGAATTGAAAGACGAAAAAGATGACGAAAAGCAACAAGAAGCGTTACACTATCATGGGAATAAATATTATGAGAAATATAAGAAGCATGATGGATGGACATTTGAAAACAAGATGAAACAAGCGTTATATCGAAAAGGATTCTCTATTGATGAAATCGAGATATTTTTGCAAATGAAACGCGAAGAGGAATGAGGAGAATAAGATGAATATGCCAAAACGCTACAGTGAAATGACACCGCATGAGCTAAGAGAAGAAATTGGCGCTTTGAAGGAGCAAGCAGTAAAAGCGGAGCAGCTTGGGATTGTCAATGAATTTGATGTATTAATGAGAAAAATGGCAATGGCTCGTGCTTATATGACGGATATAAACAAATTCCGTATTGGTGAAACATATGAATTAGTAGAAGAACCTGGTGTATTATTTAAAATTACGTATTTCAATGGGGTATTTGCTTGGGGATATAAGCAAAATGATAATGAAGAGATTGGCATACCAATTTCCTTATTGCAAGAAAAATAAAAACCAGAGAGCATATATCTCTCTGGTTTTCATCTTTGGTAGGCGTTAAAGGAGATAGGAGATTCTAAAATTGGCGTTTTTTACATTCATTTGCCAATATAATGAGAGACTGGGTTTGTTGCGTCTGTCCGTTAACTTGCGCTTTCGCATGTTTTGGACGAGTCCACGTATGGTTAAATAATTCAGAACGACTATCTAAGCGATCACGGTAGCTCATCTTTATCACCTCGTGTAGGAAGTTAATTTAATTTGTACTACTCTTCCTGCTGATTTGCAGCACGCATACGTTCTTGTGGGTGCGTGTTAATTGTGCCGTTAGGTCGTTTCGAAGCGAAGCGTGATTTCGCTTTCGGTTGACCGTCGATTTTGCTGTTGTTTTTTGACTCAGACCAAAATTCGGCTTGTTTACCCATTACGAACGCCCTCCTCATTATCGGTTGATACCTCTTTAAGAAGTATCAATTATAGAATGTGCAAAATTGAAGAAACTATCCTTTAGAAATGAAGGGATAAATAGGTAAAAGGAGATTATAATATGAATGATATTTATGAAACATTAACGAAAGAATTATTAGACAAGAATGACAAGCTTTCTTACGCACAAGCTCGTGCGTGGGTTGAGTTACTATGGGAAGATTTTCAAACAACTTATGCAAAATCAGGTCGTTATCAAGGCGATGAAATGACGGAACAAGTGGTACGATCATGGATTAATAATCATGGTGTACGCCTTCATGAAATGCGTACAAATAATCCGAAGTATAGTCATTTAATTAATCAAGAAGATCATTTGAAACATTAAAAAAAGCGACTTAAGTCGCTTTTTTTAATGTGGAAGTAATTCCAGTTTTTTTCGAAGCTTTTCTTCACTAAAGATCCATCCTGTATAGGAACTAATAATATTTAAATTGTGGTCGAGCTGAACGATTGCAACAAATGGATAATAATCTTTACTTCGATATCGTAAATCAATGAATCGTACTTCATAATAATGGTCATGATCAAAAATATCCCAGCGATATACAGGAGAGAAAGATAGAAAGGCCGAGATGTTTTCATCTTGTTTAGCTGCTCGCATAATATTATTGTCTGGGAACGGTACCCGATCGAACTTATCATATATCATGATGTTACCACGGTGCCATCTCGCAACGTAGTAATAATCAGCCGTAACGATTGCTAAATGGTAATGGTAAAATCGGTAAGAAGGAGAAATGATAATCTTTTCGACATTTTTGAAACGTTTGTGTACAACGCTTCTTATATTTCTGTGCATCATAATCCGTCCGATATAGTAAACAATCATTAATATATATGCCGCTAAAGCTGTATATCCCTTATGAGAACCGACGAGCATGCAAGCAATTGCAAGTATATGGATAAAGAAAATTACGGTATCGAATGTATTAATCACGCCGAGTGCGACCCATTTTTTTGTGAAAGGCCGTAATGCTTGTGTACCATAGGCATTGAAAATATCTACAAAGACGTGAAGGAAGACAGCAATAAATGACCAAAGCAGTAGATGAAGATATGGAGCGTCTGAAAAGAAGGCGAAAGAGATGCCACTTATAAGGAATGACCAAAGAATTACCGCAGGAATAGAATGAGTAATCCCACGATGATTTCTTATATATTTAGCGTTATTACGCAATTTTAAAACTGTGTCAATGTCAGGAATGTTGGAACCAGCAATTGTAGCAAGCATAACAGCTTGGGGGCCAATATCACTTTGTGCTATGGCTGGATCTAATGTTGCTAAGCTACCTAAAGTGATACCCATAACAAGGTGAGTGGCTGTGTCCATAGAAATCCACCTCCGTTTTTTATTAATGTAACTCTTTTTATTCGATACCTCAAGTCCTTTGCCTTCTATTTCCTGTATCATCTTACTTAAATTTTTTCCTAAAATCTTTATAATAGTACTTATATGCAAAAAAATGAGGGGGATCAAGTTTGACACTTGAAATACTAAACAATTTTAATATAGAGCAGTTTCAAAATGATTTAATTGGTTGGTTTGAAGAAGAACAGCGCGACTTACCATGGAGAAAGAATAAAGATCCATACCGCGTTTGGGTTTCTGAAATTATGTTACAGCAAACAAGAGTAGAAGCTGTAAAACCATATTACGCAAATTTTATGGGGAAGTTTCCTACACTTGAAGCGTTAGCGAACGCAGATGATGAAGAAGTATTAAAAGCATGGGAAGGTTTAGGATATTATTCTAGAGCACGTAATTTACATGCGGCAGTAAAAGAGGTAAAAGAAGTATACGGCGGAGTTGTACCAAGTGATGTAAAGAAAATTGAAAAGTTAAAAGGAGTCGGACCATATACAAAAGGTGCTATTTTAAGTATCGCATATGGTATACCAGAGCCGGCAGTTGATGGAAATGTTATGCGTGTATTATCTCGTATTTTATCAGTATGGGATGATATTGCAAAACCAAAGACTCGAAAAGTTTTTGAAGAGATTGTGCGTGAAATTATTTCGATTGAAAATCCACCTTATTTTAATCAAGGTTTGATGGAATTAGGTGCACTAATTTGTATTCCGAAAAATCCAGCATGCTTACTTTGTCCTGTACGTGAACATTGCAGAGGATATGCTGAAGGTGTTCAAAAAGAATTACCAGTAAAAAGTAAAGCGAAAGCTCCTAAAATGGTACCTATTGTTGCAGGTGTACTTCAAACTGAAGACGGTCGTTACGTTATTAATAAACGTCCAAGTACAGGTTTGTTAGCTAACATGTGGGAGTTTCCGAATGTGGAACTTGGAGAAAGTATTCGAAATCAGAAGGAACAGCTTATAGATTATATGAAAGAAAAATTTGAGCTCGAGGTTTTTATTGATGAATACGCAATGAATGTACAACATACGTTTACACATCGTACTTGGGATATATTTGTATTTTACGGAAAAGTAACCGGTAATATTATTGATACAGATACATTAAAATTTGTATCAAAAGAGGTATTTGAGCAATTACCTTTCTCAAAATCACACCGTACTATTTATGAAAATTGTGTGGAGAAAATTACAATGCAATAAATAAAAAAGTGTTCCCAATCTAGGGAACACTTTTTTAATCGTAAGAAATTTTTGTCCCATGAGTCCAACTAGCTTCACCTTCTTGTAAGCCGCCTCTTGATTCGATTTCTACTACAATTTCTTTGTAAATACTTTGCCCTTCTACATTTAAATAAGGCAGAACCTGTTGTAGTGAGTGATGAAAATAAGCTAATTCATCTTCTTTCCATTCATTTTTTGAAATCATCGTTAGTTCAGTCATATCGCGTCCTATATACATATTTCCACCTCCATTTCTTATAGTTTGAATAAGTAACAAAAGATATATGCGGAAATTATTCAAAAGAAAATTACGGATAGCTTCTAAGTGAATTGGTTACATTATTGATTGTGGAGGTGAGAAAGATGAGTAAAAAACAACAAGGTTATAACAAAGCAACTTCTGGTGCTAGCATTCAAAGTACAAATGCTAGTTATGGTACAGAGTTTGCGACTGAAACAAATGTACAAGCAGTAAAACAAGCAAACGCACAATCAGAAGCAAAGAAAGCACAAGCTTCTGGTGCACAAAGTGCAAACGCTAGTTATGGTACAGAATTTGCAACTGAAACAGACGTGCATGCTGTAAAAAAACAAAATGCTAAGTCAGCTGCAAAACAATCACAATCTTCTAGCTCAAATCAGTAATGAAAGAAAAACACTTCTCTAATTCAGGAGAAGTGTTTTCTTTTTGCGTCGATCGTTGTAATGAAAAGAAATCGAACGACATAACTTCTAATAAGTCAACAAATGTAGTCAAAGGAGAAGGAAGTTAACAATTAGAATTATGTAATTAGGAATAATAACTGATGAATAAGTCCAAAAGGGGGTAAGTAATGAACGATTTTGATAAGTTGGTAGGGGAGCAATTAGAAACGATGGATGAGTTGTTAAAGTTACAAGCACATCTAGAGAAGTATCAACAAATTGAAATGAATGAAAAAGATACGTGCGATAAAAAAGAACTGCATTTTATCCGCCAGGAAATATATAGAACAGAAGTAGCGTTGAAGATGTTACATGAGAAATTTGAAGAACAAACGAATAGTGTAATTCAATCTTTTGCAACTGAAAAAATGATTTCAAATTTAGGGTAAGATATATTGTTATCTTCAGGTGAAAAGTCCTTCTTTGTATGGAAATAGAGAAGGGCTTTTTCTATTACATGTCCTCGCTTATAAATAATGCAGTACAATCCTTATCTCTTAAGAAGAGTTGGGGCATAGTATTCAACGATAAACCTCCTGCATATTCAGTTTGAAAAATAGAGTCTTATCCCTTTAGTTTTAAAATTTCGACAAAAAAGTTATAATAGAAAAAAAGTGAATGCCGTTCAAAGGGCATTTGCAGTTGAAAGAAGGGAGCATATATGGGATTTCCCAAAGAAGGAGAAAAAGTACAAATACATAGTTATAAACATAATGGCTCCATTCATAGAATGTGGGAAGAAACAACAATTTTAAAAGGGACACAGAGTCTTGTAATCGGAGCGAATGATCGTACAGTAGTTACAGAATCGGATGGCCGAACATGGATTACTCGTGAACCAGCAATTTGTTATTTTCATGCCAACTATTGGTTTAATGTGATTGGGATGCTTAGGGAAGATGGCGTATATTATTATTGTAATTTAAGCTCACCTTTTGCGTATGATCCTGAAGCATTAAAGTATATTGATTATGATTTAGATATTAAAGTATATCCAGATATGACATATACGCTTCTAGATGAAGATGAGTATGAAAAACATAGTCAAATTATGCAGTATCCACCTGTTATTGATACAATTTTAAAACGAAATGTAGCACATTTAACACAGTGGATTCATCAAAGAAAAGGTCCATTTGCACCAGATTTCGTAGATATGTGGTATGAACGATATTTAATGTACAGAAATTAAAACAAACCTGCAGGGGGCTTCCCGGCAGGTTTGTCCTATTAGAGGGGGGATTATGTGCAAGGCATAAAAAGATATTTACAATTTGTTAAACCATATCGATGGCTTATTGCTATTACAATTATTATTGGACTAGTTAAGTTCGGTATCCCACTTATTATGCCGTGGTTATTAAAGTATATTATCGATGATGTAATTCAAGGCGCGGGCTCACTTCAAGATAAAACATCTCAATTAATAACAGCGATTGGAATTGCTTTTTTTATTTTTGCGGTATTAAGACCACCGATTGAATATTATCGTCAATATTTCGCCCAACGTATCGCAAATACAATACTGTATGATTTGCGGAAGCATATTTTCGGTCACTTACAAAAGTTAAGTTTACGTTATTACTCCAATACAAAAACAGGGGAGATTATTTCGCGTGTCATCCATGATGTAGAACAAACGAAGGATTTTGTAATTACTGGTTTGATGAACGTCTGGTTAGATACTGCAACAATTGCTATTGCTATCATTGTTATGTTTTCTATGAATATAAAATTAACATTTGTTGCGTTATTGATTTTACCTATTTATGTAATTGCAGTGAAATATTTTTTCGGACGTCTTCGGAAATTGACGAAAGAGCGTTCACAAGCATTAGCGACGATGCAAGGGTATTTGCATGAACGTATTCAAGGAATGCAAGTGACACGTAGCTTTGCGTTAGAAGAGTATGAGGGGAAGCAGTTTGAAAAAAGAAATAATGAATTTTTAACGAAAGCATTAACCCATACAAGTTGGACGGCAAGAACATTTTCGGCAGTAAATACGTTAACCGATTTAGGTCCGTTACTTGTGATTGGTTTTGCAGCATATGAAGTAATTCAAGGGCAGTTAACGCTAGGAACGATGGTAGCTTTTGTTGGATATATGGATAGTTTATATAGTCCGCTTCGCCGCCTTGTTAATTCATCTACAACATTAACACAATCTTTTGCATCGATGGACCGTGTGTTTGAACTGTTAGATGAAAAATACGATATTGTTAATGTACCAAATGCGGTACAAACGAAAAAATTAAATGGAGAAATTGTATTTGACAATGTTTCTTTTCGTTATAATGCAGATGAAAAAGAGATATTACACAACTTGTCATTAACTATGCAGCCTGGAGAGAAAGTAGCGCTTGTAGGAGCGAGTGGGGGAGGAAAGTCATCTCTTGCTAGTTTGATCCCGCGTTTCTATGATGTTTCTGAAGGCGCGGTTTATGTAGATGGCATAGATGTAAGAAAGTACAATATGAGAAATTTGCGTAGTCATATTGGAATTGTACTGCAGGATAATTTATTGTTTAGCGATACAATTGGAGCTAATATTTTATATGGAAATCCGAAAGCTACAGAGAAAGAAGTGATTGCAGCTGCCAAAGCTGCGCAAATTCATGATTTTATTATAGACTTACCAGATGGTTATAATACTGTCGTTGGAGAACGTGGTGTGAAGCTATCAGGCGGGCAAAGACAACGCGTGGCAATTGCACGAGTGTTTCTAAAGAATCCGTCGGTACTTATATTAGATGAAGCAACTTCAGCATTAGATTTAGAAAATGAAAGGTATATTCAAGAGGCGCTTCAGACGTTAGCTGCTGACCGGACAACGATTATAATCGCACATCGATTAGCGACGATTACGCATGTTGATACGATTATTTACATTGAAGACGGTGAGATTAAAGAGACTGGTTCTCATGAAGAGTTAATGCGAAAAAGAGGATTTTATTACAATTTATATCAACTTCAACATATAACAGAAACAGCTCCTTTAGCATAAAAGGAGCTGTTTTTTTATTCGTCTTCTTTTTTATCATCGATTTGGAGTTCTTTTTCTGGTTTATGATATGTGTAGAAGCTATCTACAAGCAAATCTAAATGCTCTACTTCTTCACTATAGTTAATGATGGAAGAAATAAGAGGAAAGAGATGTAACCATGTTTTATATGCTTCTTCATCGTCTTTATTTTGATATTCCATAAAGATATCAATTAATTCTTGTTTACCTGTTTCAACTTCATCAAGCATTTCAACTGATTGTTGTTTTTTTGCTTTACCAATAAATTTTAATAAAACTTGTTCATGATAATGCGTTAATGAGTCAAGTTCGTTTTGGATAGATTCCTGAAATTCTTCTGGCATATAGCGCAGTTCATTTTCAGTACGGTGTAATGATTTTAACGTACTTAAAGCACGGCTTGTTGTCGCTAACATTTGTCTGAATAAAACGAGCTTACGAATTTTTGCGAACTTTACTTTTTTCGTATAGCTTCTTTCTTCTTTATACAGCAAATAGTAATGATTTAGTTTGATCATTTTTTCTTTCATACGATCAATATCAGTTTTTAGCGTTGTAAAATCAGAAGCCTGCCTGCTATTCATTCGAATCCATTTTACAATTTCTTCTGTATTATCAACGATACGATGATAAAGTTTTGTTTCATATTTTGGCGGCATAAATACTAAATTTACAAGTGAAGCCGCAATAATACCAATCATAATCGTCGCAAATCGAAGTAAGGCAAAACTAAAGAAATCTTCGCCTTGATACTCCATAATGGCGATAACTGTTACTAAAGCAATTGATATTGTGTTTTCTAATCGTAATTGTAATGTAAGAGCAATTACTAATATACATGTTAATCCAATAATAAAAGGATTATGTCCAAAAGCAGTAGCAAATGCGATAGCAAATATCGCACCAATTACATTTGCTTGAATTTGTTCAAGTGCTGTTAAATAAGAACGGTATACAGACGGTTGAACAGCAAAGATAGCTGAAATTCCCGCAAATACCGGACTCGGTAATTGAAGTAAAATACAATTAAATAAAGCTAACGTGATGGCAATACCCGTTTTTAAAATGCGAGCACCAAGTTTCATACCCTTAATAAGATCCTTTCTCTTGTCATAATGAATGTACAACATGATACTATACATTCATTACAATATGTTAGCAAGTGATATTTTAGTGACGTTAAAAGAAATTAGTCTTCATTTTATCCCGCTAATTGTGAGTAGTAAGATTACTGCCTCAAAAATCAGAAGCTAGATGCCGGTAAACGCTCGATTGGTGTAGGCTAATTAAAGTTTCACTTTATAATTTTTCCTAATTCCTTTTAAACATCAGTTTTTAGTAAAAAAACCTGCTGAATTTCAGCAGGTCTCAAATTGTTATTATAGATTACTATGAGAAGCGTACTTCGTCAATTTTTTCTTAATAATGAAAATTACTCATTTTACTCTGTTGAGATAGATGGGTCTGCCTGTTCTTTTTTCGGGATAATCTCAAAAAACTGGTTCTGTATATCATCTAATAATGCTGTTAATAAAGCAACTTCCTCATATTGCTCATGTTCGTTTAGTACACGAATATAGTCTAGCAATAATTCAGTTACATCTTTCAAACCATTTTTACTAATTGGTTGTAATGTAACATTTGCCCCTTTTGCAATTCTTCTTTTTAAGGCCTGTTCTGTTAGGCCTAAGTTTGAATCATGACGCAAATAAACAACACCGCCAGTCATGCCAGCGCAAATCCATGGACCAGGGTCACCTAAAACAAGCGCTCGCCCATTTGTCATATATTCAAAAGCAAAACCTTTAATATTGGAGTATGCCCCTATATTTCCTTGCTCTTTTTCACGGAGTGGTTTTGTTATTCTACCTCCAATTATCATGTCTGCCCCAGAAAGGCGAATGCCAGCGCGAGCATCAGCGTTCCCTTGCACGTATAGTGCCCCTTTTTGTGCACCATATCCAAATCCTTTTCCGACAGAACCGTTATAATATACTCCGTCTTTTCCTTTTGATTTCGTTATATAAATCCCACCACCAAAGGAAGTTTTACCAATGCCATCTTGTGCGCCGCCATTTACGTGTATAAATAAATTTTCACTATTGTAAGCGCCTAACCCATTTCCGGGAATAGAACCATTCGTATGCTTTAATGTAAGTGGTTCAAGTTGAGTAGCTTCATATAGTTTACTGCGAACGCGATAACATGATTCTAGACCACCCATAACTCGTTGCTCTACACCAACGCCTACTAATTCTTTTGAGTCAGCGGAATGAACTGTCTTAAATTGTTTTTCTGGTACACCATCTGTTGTTGTAACAGATGGATGTTCTATTATTTGTAATAAATTACGTAAGTTTAATAAATTTTCGCCTCGAACTTGCTCTAATAAATCAGAACGCCCAACAATTGCTTGTAAATTTGTACACCCAAGCTGTCCTGTTAATCGTTTTAGTTCTATACCGAAAGAGGTGAATAAATTTAGCAGGCCAGTAACTGCGCTTTCTAATTCGCGTGGGACGAAGCGGCGTAACCCATGTTCCTTTGCTTGAGCTTCAGACTCGATTTGTGTCGCAATTCCGACATGGCAAGTATCTAGATGACACCCACGGCAAGTAGTGCAGCCGATTGCAATCATTGATAGTGTGCCAAATCCAATACGGTTTGCTCCGAGAAGCATGATTTTCAAGGCATCATTTACACTTCGAATACCACCATCTGCCCAAATCTCTACTTTATGTCTCATGCTCGCTTCTAATAAAGCGTTGTGAGCGGCTTTAACACCAATTTCTACAGGAAGACCTACATGTTGCAAGGCGTGAATACGTGCAGCACCTGTTCCGCCATCGAATCCGCTAATGTTAATAAAATCAGCACCAGCTTTGGCGATACCGACAGCAATTGTTCCGATATTAGGAACGACAGGGACTTTCACGGCTACTTTGGCAAGTTGATTAGCTGTTTTAATTTCCGTAATCATTTGAGCTAAATCTTCAATTGAATAAATATCATGGTTATTAGAAGGTGAAATTAAATCTGAGCCAATTGTCGCATTACGTGCTTCAGCGATTTTGGCTGTTACTTTTGAACCAGGTAAATGCCCACCTTCCCCAGGCTTTGCGCCTTGACCGATTTTGATTTCAATTAAGTTCGATGAGTTTAGTAGTTCGGCATTTACTCCAAATCGCCCAGATGCCACTTGTTGTCCACGTGTATGTGGATATTTTCCAATCATATCTTTAATTTCGCCGCCTTCACCGTTCAAGCTAATCATATTTAGCTGATCGGCCGCTTCTGCATATGCGTGAAAGGCAATTTCGTTTTGAGAACCAAATGACATAGAACTAATAATAAATGGAAAATCATGGTTTTTAATGCCGATAGATACTTCTTCAGTTGGAACGACATGTTTTGTTTGTTTCGTTTGAACAAGGTGTCTGATTGCGATGGGATTATTCTCTTCTAGTTCACTTAACTTGTCACGGTAATCATCATAAGAATTTCCTTTTGCAACATCGCCGATTGCTTTCCAAATTCGCGGGAATATATGAAATGATTTTCGCATTCTAATTTTAGGATTGTTATAATCATCCGCTCGCATTTTTGCATCTTCAGTAAGTGATTCAAGTGAAAAAGCTAAATCATTTGAACCGAAGAAATTTGTAATCTGTAATATATTTGCAATTTCTTCATGTAACCCAATAGATGAATAGAGACGTCCGTAACCACGTAACTCATGAATTCCAATTGTTGAAATGACTTTTTCTAATCCTTTATTAAGTGCATTATACAGATTCGTAATTGGTGTTTTTGTTCCGTCATTTACAGTCGCGAATAATAAATATGGATTAATACCATCTGCTCCTAATCCATATAGCGTGACAATGTCATGTAAGGAGCGAAGGGCACCAGAACGTATAACGAGAGAACAATTGCGGCGTAATTTATTTTCACTTAATGCTTGATGTACTTTAGCAGTAACTAAATGTGGATCAATCCACAATCGCTCATTTAGATGGGCTTTTGCGTCATCTAATACTAGTAGGGAAGCACCATTGTTAACAGCAGCTATCGCTTCAGAACTAATGCGGCTTAATGCACATTGTAGAGTTTCTGACGAGCTGAATGTAGCAGAGATTGTGGCGATAGAGTTATGAGTTTTAAATAGCTCTATGAGTTGTTCGTACGTAATTGTGTGTAATTCCTCTGCAATAGGTTGTGCCACGCTTCCTTCTAAAATAATTGGTGAAAGCATTTCAACTAC
This sequence comes from Bacillus cereus group sp. BfR-BA-01349, assembly GCF_022663795.1. Taxonomy (NCBI): domain Bacteria; kingdom Bacillati; phylum Bacillota; class Bacilli; order Caryophanales; family Bacillaceae; genus Bacillus; species Bacillus cereus group sp. BfR-BA-01349. The sequence continues at coordinate 9,041 of NZ_JAKUGE010000069.1, read as the reverse complement.
AAATGGCCGTTTTGCGCCGCTTAATAAACTTGGACGCTCTCCAAGTACAGTACGTGTAGAGAAGTGTTCAATTTCACGGTCACGGTCAATTGCAGGGTTTGTAACAACAGCTACACTTTCTTTAATAAAGTCAGCGATATTTCGTCTATCAGTATCAAGTGCGGCAAGTGGTGAGTCATGCCCAAGTGAGCGTATTGGCTCAACGCCTTTTGTTGCCATCTGTTCAAGAAGTTGAATATGTTCTCGGTCCCATCCGAAAGCGACGTATTGTTTCGTTTCAACTTGAACAGAATCACATAGCCCTTGGATTTTTTTCGTTTCAGGGATAGATAAATTTAAATGGTAATTGGTAGTATCAATTCGCTTTTTAAAACGGTTATATACTTGGATTTGATATTTGTCATATTCATAAAGAACAAGTTCATCTTGTTCATTCCATTTTAATCCGACTTTTTCTCCAGGAGCGAGTGGTTTTGGTTCTGCTACATATTTAGTTGGTGATACAACTCCAGGTTCAGAAGAGAAAATATAAGAGCTCTCTGTCTCTACTTTCCATACTGGGCGTAATCCAAGGGAATCAACGCTGAAAACAGCTTCATCTTTAAAACGGGAAATGATGCCAGCTGGTCCTTGGGCAAAATGTCCCCATGCTTCACGTATATACGTATATAAATCTTGTAAAGGTGTTTCATAAAGTTTAATTTCATTAATAATTGGTGGGAATAGAATTTCCATTGCTTCAAATAAGCTGTAGTTGTATTGAACAAGTAGGGTTTCTAAGGTGCGGTTTAAATCTTGAGAGTCACTGCCTCCTGCAGTAAGTGGTACATCAATCATTTCGGCTTGATCGCGTAATTTCGCAATTGTGTTAATTTCACCATTATGTCCGAGAATGCTAAATGGTTGTACACGAAAAAAATTAGATAATGTATTAGTAGAGTAGCGGTTATGTCCTAATGTCATAGTTGAAGCGATAAGCGGATGTTGTAAATCATTATAGTAGGCAACAAGCGTATCACCAGCACCTAGAACTTTATATATAACATGATCACGACTTAATGAAGCAACATGAATTGCTTCGTTTTCCTCTATTTTTATTGTGACAGAAAATAATGTTTGCTCAATATTTGTAATTTCGTTTTCTGCGATAAGGGCAACTTGCCAAAATAAAGGTTCTTCTTGTTTACCAAGTGGACCGAGCGCATCTGAGTTTGTTACATCATCACTTTCGAAAATGATAGTAAAGTTTTTGTTGTTTAACTTTGTACGAATATAATCTTTTAAGGCAGTAATGTCTTCTTTTTTATTTAGAAAAAAATGTCCAACGATAAAGTGGGGATGATCCACAATCGTTGGATTATATCCGCTACTTTTTAGTTTTTCATTCCAAAGCGTTTTTGGTACATCAATGTGAATGCCGATGCCATCGCCCTCGCCCTCGCCATTAATGAAACCAGCTCTATGATTCATTTTGACGAGTGATTGTATGCAAAGGTCAATGTTTTCTTTTGTAGCAATTTTTCGTTTCTCCATAACGGAAACGATTCCACACGCATCATGTTCTGCATTTCTATAATCTCGAAATAAAGACGGTGTCCATGTATTTTTTTTATTGAGCATCCGTCAATCCCCACTCTTGTAAAAGTTAGAATAATCTTACTATTTAAGGTGCGAATCACCTTGTACACAGAGATAGTAATGCTGTAAAAGAATATAAAACAGATAATTATACTATTAATACGGAATTTATGAAATAGAAAAAAGGAAAAAAGAAAGGTGAGCTTTCTTTTTTCCTTTTAATGACGGGATTATTTATTGTCTGCTAGGGCAGCAAATGCTCTGCCGACAGCTTCGATTGTATATTCAATATCTTCTTTTGTATGTTCTGTAGTTAAGAACCATGCCTCGTATTTAGAAGGTGCTAAGTTAACTCCTTCTTGAAGCATAAGCTTGAAGAATTTACCGAACATTTCACCGTCTGTATCTTGTGCGGCATCGTAATCTTCAATTGTGTTTGTTGTGAAGTATACAGTTAAAGCCCCTTTTAGACGGTTTAATGTAATGTCGATATTATGTTTCGCTGCTTGCTCTAAAATTCCTTTTTCAAGCATTGCACCAAGTTCATCTAATTTCTCATAAAGCCCTGCTTGTTGAAGTACTTCTAGACAAGCGATACCTGATGCCATAGAAGCAGGGTTTCCTGCCATTGTACCAGCTTGGTATGCAGGTCCAAGCGGAGCAACTTGTTCCATAATTTCTTTCTTACCACCGTAAGCACCGATTGGTAAGCCGCCGCCAATAACTTTACCAAGCGCTGTTAAGTCAGGTGTCACACCAAGTAAGTCTTGAGCACCACCGTACATAAAGCGGAAAGCAGTAATAACTTCATCATAAATTACTAGTGCGCCAGCTTCGTGAACAAGTTCATTCACTTTTTCAAGGAATCCTGGTTTAGGCTCTACAATACCGAAGTTTCCAACGATTGGTTCTACAAGGATAGCTGCTACTTCATGACCCCATTTATCTAAAGCCTCTTTTAAAGTTTCTACATTATTAAATGGAACGGTAATAACTTCTTGTGCAATACTTTGTGGTACGCCAGCTGAGTCAGGAGTTCCTAAAGTAGAAGGACCAGATCCAGCTGCCACAAGTACTAAATCAGAATGACCGTGGTAACAACCAGCGAATTTCATGATTTTTGTGCGACCTGTATAAGCACGAGCAACACGAATCGTTGTCATCACTGCTTCTGTACCAGAGTTTACGAAACGGACTTTATCTAATGCAGGCATTGCTTCTTTTAACATTTTTGCGAATTTTACCTCTAGCGCTGTTGGTGTTCCATAAAGTACCCCATTTTCAGCAGCTGTTGTAATTGCTTTTGTTATATGCGGATGAGCATGTCCAGTAATAATAGGACCGTATGCTGCTAAATAATCGATATATTTATTTCCGTCTACATCCCAGAAATAAGCGCCTTTCCCACGTTCCATAGCAACAGGAGCGCCGCCGCCAACTGCTTTAAAAGAACGAGAAGGACTATTAACACCGCCAACGATATGCTCTAAAGCTTCTTTATGTAATGCTTCTGACTTTGTGAATTTCACTACAATTCATCTCCTTACAAAAATCTATGTATTATTCTAACATGTTTTTCGAAAAGACGTATTGTTTGTGATAGCGCAGGCAGTTGGGTAAACTATTCGTTGTGACATTTAGGAGGGGGGTCCGATTATGAAATCGGTAATTGAGGTACAAGGGTTACGTAAAGAGTTTACAGCCTATTCAAGTCGTCCGGGCTTAAAGGGTGCATTTCGCGATTTATTAAATCGTAATTATAAAATAGTACCAGCAGTAAATGATGTATCTTTTACTGTAAAGCAAGGTGAAATGGTTGGTTATATCGGTGAGAACGGTGCTGGTAAATCAACAACAATTAAAATGCTTACGGGGATTTTAACTCCGACATCAGGGCAAATCACAGTAAATGGAATGAACCCACATAAACAAAGAGAAGAATTTGTAAGAACAATTGGTGTTGTTTTTGGACAGCGTTCGCAACTTTGGTGGGATATTGCAGTACAAGAATCGTTTCGTTTATTAAAGAAAGTGTACGGTGTATCAGACGCTCAGTATAAGGAGCATATGGAGCACGTAATTGAAACGTTAGATATAGGGCCTTTATTAGATAAACCAGTTCGAAAATTATCTCTTGGTCAAAGGATGCGTTGTGAATTAGCGGCAGCCTTAATTCATAATCCACCGTTATTATTTTTAGATGAGCCAACAATTGGGTTAGATGTACTTGTGAAATTGAAAATACGTGAATTTTTAAAAGAAATGAATGAACGTTATAAAACAACAATTTTATTAACAACACACGATATTACTGATATTGAAGCTTTATGTGAGCGCGTTATCATGCTGGATGAAGGGAATATTATGTATGACGGTTCTTTAAGTAATCTTCGTACGCAGTGGGGAGCAGAGAAGGAAATTCACTTTCAGTTTGTTGCACCAGTTTCCTATCAGGATTTATCAATGGTTATGCCAGATAATCATGTCGTTTGGTCGAAAGCGAAAGAGGAAAATGCATGGGTTGCAAAAATTCCGAATGAAGAAGTTATTATTTCAATGCTTATTTCTAAAGTAGTACAAGCATTTCAAATTAAAGATTTAAAAATTAACGAAGTGTCTACAGAGGAAATTATTCGTAACATTTATGAAGAAGGTATTACGCATGGGTAAGTATATTGAAATGATTCGAATTCGCTCTTTAATGATGCTTGCGTATCGTACAAATTACTATAGCGGGATTTTAATTTATACGATTAATATCGGTGCTTACTATTTTTTATGGCAAGCAATTTATAGCGGAAAAGAGAATATTGAAAGTTTATCTATTTCGCAAATGACCACGTATATCGCAATCGCGTGGATGGCACGTGCCTTCTATTTTAATAATATAGATAGGGAAATTGCGATGGAGATTCAAGAAGGACGTGTGGCTGTAGAATTAATTCGTCCGTATAACTATTTGGGAATGAAAGTTATGCAAGGTCTTGGCGAGGGAATATTCCGTTTTGCCTTCTTTTCCATTCCAGGCATGGTTATCGTTACGTTATTATTTTCGTTGCAAATTACAACGAATTTTCAAACTTGGTTATATTTCTTCTTATCTTTAATATTTAGCTTTATTATTAATACACAAATTAATTTAATGACGGGAATGCTTACGTTTTTCCTATTTAATAATAGTGGGATTATGTATGCAAAACGCGTTGTTATTGATTTATTTTCAGGTCTATTATTACCAATTAGTTTTTATCCGTTATGGGCCCAAAAAGCAATGATGTTTTTACCATTTCAGGCTATTAGTTATATTCCAAGTATGATTTTTTCTGAAGGTATACAGGGGAGTAAGTTGTATGAGGCTTTAGTATTTCAAGTGATTTGGGCGATTGTACTTATTATTCCAATTGTACTCATGTGGAGAACGGCGAGAAAACGTCTAATTGTACAAGGGGGATGATGAGATGCTATATATAAACTTATTTTTACAATATGCAAGTCAATATATAAAAACGAAATTGGAGTATCGAGGCGATTTTATCGTTGGTTTACTTTCTGATTTATCGCTTCAAGCAGTTAATTTAATATTTATTCTCGTTGTATTTGGGCATACACAAGCATTGAAGGGATGGAGTCGAGAAGAGGTAATCTTTATTTATGGTTTCTTTTTAGTGCCATTTGCCATCTTTTCAGCTTTCTTTAATATATGGGATTTTAATGATCGATACATTATTAAAGGGGAGATGGATCGTGTATTAACGCGACCGATCCATAGCCTATTTCAAATTATATTAGAAAGAATGGAACTTGAATCTTTAATTGGAGCTATTACAGGGATTGTTGTAATGGGGTATGCAGCTGTGGAGTTACAATTATCTTTTTACTGGTATGATTTCTTCTTATTTATATTGATGGTAGGAGGAGCACTTGTATATGGAGGGATATTTGTTACGTTGGCGAGCCTTGGTTTTTGGTCGGATGCGAAAAGTTCAATTATGCCTCTTATGTATAACATAGGTAATTACGGGCGCTATCCTGTTAATATTTATAATCGTGTAATTCGTTTCATTTTAACGTTTGTTTTACCGTTTGCATTTGTTGGAGTATATCCAGCGGCATACTTTTTAAGAAAAACAGAATGGAATAGTTATGCATTTGCGACGCCAATTGTTGGTGTTATCTGTTTTACGATTGCAATCACCCTCTGGAACCAAGGGGTAAAAAGGTATCGTGGCGCGGGTAATTAATTATAGAAGCTTGTTCGTTTCTAAGGGATAAATCAGTTCTCCACCTCATACATATAAAATGAGGTGGAGGACATGTTATGGGGATTTATTCTATTAATTGCAGCAATCGCTATTTTGAAAAGTGTCCAATTATTATGGAGTTCCTATTCGGATTCAACGCGTTTTTTTTCGCTCTATAATTTGGCCACATTATTTTTAATCTATACAACAGTACTAATCGCATTTGGATTAAGTTACGTTGTATTAGAGGAAATGGGTTTCGCAGTTTTGAAAGAGGACGGAGAAAGTTTGAACGCTCATTCTTTTCAACTCGTCGAAGTTTGTTTATATTTTAGCGCAGTTACTTTATTGTCTGTTGGATATGGTGACATATCTCCGATTGGAATTGGGCGATGGATTGCAATCGCAGAAGCGCTAATTGGATATACACTCCCTTTTGCTTTTGTGATGAGGTCTGTAATAGACAATGAAAAATAAGGAAGCATTTGTTATAGTAAAGGAAAAGAGTAGGAGTGATAACTATGATTACAGTAGGAGAAATGGCACCAGAATTCACATTAGAGGGAAGTAACGGAGAAGAAGTTCGCCTAGCTGATTTCCGCGGTAAAAATGTAGTTCTCTATTTTTATCCGAAAGATATGACGCCAGGATGTACAACTGAAGCATGTGATTTTCGTGATGCGTATGGAGTATTTCAAGAGAAGGATACGGTTATTCTTGGAGTAAGTCCTGATTCAGCGAATAGACATTTGAAATTCATTGAGAAACATGAATTGCCATTTACACTTTTAGTAGATGAAGATCATAAAGTAGCGGAGTTATACGATGTTTGGAAGTTAAAAAAGAACTTTGGGAAAGAGTATATGGGAATCGAGCGTTCTACATTCCTTATTAATAAAGACGGTGAACTTGTAAAAGAGTGGCGTAAAGTGAAAGTGAAAGGACATATTGAGGATGTTCTTTCTTATATAAAATAAATCTACATTGGAGATAAAATATGCAGAAACAAGGCAAGTGTCTATACATATTTTACTCCCTTACATAAAGTGGAAGTGTAGGGCATACCTCCTCAGATGATAGTATTCCAAGTGCGATTATGTCGCACTTTTTTCTATGGAATATATGAAGAAAAAAGGGAAAGATACATAAAAACAAGTCCTGAATATAAAAATAAACTACATACTTATAGTAGAAATATTGACGATTTATAAGAAAAGGAGTACACTCTTTATAAGAATTATAAAATAATAATCCGTATAGAATCGGGGTGCATGACGGTGGTCAAAGAAGAATTAAAAGAAGCGCTAGAAATGCTGAAAAATACGGGTGTACGCATTACTCCACAGCGTCATGCTATTTTAGAGTACCTTGTGGAATCAATGACGCACCCAACAGCGGATGATATTTATAAAGCATTAGAAGGTAAGTTTCCAAATATGAGTGTTGCAACTGTCTATAATAACTTACGTGTGTTTAAAGAGGTTGGACTTGTAAAGGAATTAACTTATGGAGACGCTTCAAGTAGATTTGATTATGTTACAAGTCAACATCATCATGTGATTTGCGAAAAATGTGGTAAGATTGTTGATTTTCCTTATGGAGGCTTGGAAAAGCTGGAAGAGGAAGCTGCGAAAACGACAGGCTTCGTTATCAATAGTCATCGCTTAGAAATTTATGGCGTTTGTCCAGAGTGTCATAAGGCGTAATATATAATAAAGAAAGAGGCTGACGGCTATACGTCAGCCTCTTTCTTTATTATATAAGGATTAGAGTGAGGCTAATCGGGATTTACAGTGCTAAGTTAGTAAGAAGGGTTAGATAAAAGTTTGTCGAATTTACTTTGTATTGGTGGAAATGAATTCTGGGAGGGGACATTTTGAAGAAATATGAGATTAAAAATAACATTCCAACATTGGAAGAATATAAATATTTATGTGATTCTGTGGGATGGACTAACTATATGAACTTTGAGGTGGCGGAAATATCACTTCAAAATTCGATTTACTGTATAACAGTCAAGGATAATAATCAAATCATCGGCATGGGGAGAATTGTTGGTGATGGGGCTATCTATTTCTATATTCAAGATATAGTGGTTCATCCAGAGTATCAAAAGAATGGTATTGGAAAGAAAATAATGAATACTTTAGTAGAATACTTAAATCAGAATGCTCCAGATAAAGCATTCATTGGTTTGTTTGCGTCGCAAGGTAAAACATCATTCTACGAAAAATATGATTTTAAAGATTATTCGCCTAATATGACAGGGATGTTTACTGTTATTTCGAAAAAATAGGTGTAATAAATTTAATAAAACAATTAAAAAGTTGATTTTTTAAGAAATCAACTTTTTAATGAGTTGAAACATTTGTAGTGTTGCAAATTCGTATTTCCCTTGATACTTATGATTTATAACTCTTCTTATTATACTTTTCATCAAATTCTTTTCCTTCTAGATCTCGATCTAGTGTTAAAGGTTGATTGCAGTGCATACATGCATCGACACGGCCGAGCATTTTTGTTGGCTTATCACAGCTTGGGCAAATAATTTGGATAGTCTTAGTAGATAACATACCAATCCAAAAGTAAACGACAGTGCTAGCAATAACAGCTAAAAAGCCAACCATCATAAACGTTGTCATAATAATAATGTTTTCGCGGAAAAAGACACCTAAGTATGCAATGAAGAGGCCGATAAATACTAAACTTAATGCAAAGGTCCGGATTTTATTGATTTTGTTTGAATACTTAATGCTCATTCTCACCACGCTCCTATACTAATAATATAACATAAAATTTAGAATTTTCACTCTCGTGTAAATTGATAAAGGGATAAGATATGAAATGAATAGGAGGGGAGCCATGAAGAATGAATGGACGCTATAATGATTTTTACAGCGGTTTTTAAGTTTTTAACGGGATGTGAAATTTTTTTATAAAAAGTATTGACCATGTATATACTGCATGATATATTAATAACCGTCGCTGATGCGGAAACGCAGAAAACGACAAAAAAGAAATAAAAAACTTAGTTGACATTGAAAAATGAAGATGTTAACATAAGGAAGTCGCGAATGAGCGACTAAGTAGTTCTTTGAAAACTGAACGAAACAAACAACGTGAAACGTCATTTTTTATTTTAGATGCTAGACAAACTAACTTTATTGGAGAGTTTGATCCTGGCTCAGGATGAACGCTGGCGGCGTGCCTAATACATGCAAG
>NZ_JAKUGE010000068.1:0-26188 GCF_022663795.1 Bacillus cereus group sp. BfR-BA-01349 | reverse complement strand
TGCTTTTATTTTATCTTTTGAAGAAAATTTAGCCATAAAAAATGCACCTCCAATTGTTAGTTATGTGTCTAACAATTGGGGTGCACTTCACGCTGGGTGGCACTTTCTGGTGATCCAGAAGATATTTATAAAACAGACGAAGTAATTTTACGTGAGTTCGCTGATAATGAACATTTATGTAACTGGATTCGTATGGCTCGTGAGCAAGTTGAGTTCCAAGGACTTCCATCACGTATTTGTTGGTTAGGTTACGGTGAGCGTGCGAAATTTGGTCGCATCATTAATGAAATGGTTGCAAATGGTGAATTATCAGCACCAATCGTTATCGGTCGTGACCATTTAGATTGTGGATCAGTAGCATCTCCAAACCGTGAAACAGAAGCGATGAAAGACGGTAGTGATGCAGTAGCAGATTGGCCAATTTTAAATGCATTAATTAATAGTGTAAACGGTGCAAGCTGGGTGTCTGTTCACCACGGTGGCGGCGTTGGTATGGGATATTCACTTCACGCTGGAATGGTTATCGTTGCAGATGGAACAGAAGCAGCAGCAAAACGTATTGAGCGTGTATTAACTTCTGACCCTGGTATGGGTGTTGTTCGTCACGTGGATGCAGGATATGACTTGGCAGTGGAAACTGCGAAAGAAAAAGGCGTTAACATTCCAATGATGAAATAAGGAGGAGAAAACATGCTGGACACTTTACTAATAAATATCGGTCAATTACTAACAATGGATCAAGAAGATGGCTTGTTAAGACGGGAAGCGATGAACACGCTTCCTGTTATCGAAAACGGTGCGGTTGGAATTGAAAATGGTGTAATCACTTTCGTTGGAACAGTGGAAGAAGCGAAAGGACTTCAGGCGAAAGAAGTTATTGATTGCGGCGGGAAAATGGTTTCTCCTGGTCTTGTTGATCCGCATACTCATCTTGTATTTGGTGGATCTCGTGAAAATGAAATCGCACTAAAATTACAAGGAGTTCCGTACTTAGAAATTTTGGAAAAAGGCGGCGGTATTCTTTCAACTGTAAATGCAACGAAACAGGCGTCGAAAGAAGAACTTGTTCAAAAAGCGAAATTCCATTTAGACCGTATGCTATCTTTCGGAGTTACTACTGTAGAAGCGAAGAGTGGTTACGGATTAGATGATGAGACGGAATGGAAACAATTAGAGGCAACAGCACAATTACAAAAAGAGCATCCGATCGATTTAGTTTCAACATTTTTAGGTGCTCATGCAGTTCCGAAAGAGTATAAAGGTAAATCGAAAGAATTTTTACAATGGATGTTAGACCTACTACCAGAAATGAAAGAGAAGCAATTAGCGGAGTTCGTTGATATTTTCTGTGAAACAGGTGTGTTCTCTGTCGAAGAGTCAAAAGAGTTTTTATTAAAAGCGAAAGAGCTTGGCTTTGATGTGAAAATTCATGCAGATGAAATCGACCCTCTTGGTGGTGCGGAAGCAGCGGCAGAAATCGGTGCAGCATCAGCAGACCATTTAGTTGGCGCTTCTGATAAAGGAATTGAAATGCTTGCAAACTCGAGTACAGTAGCCACTTTATTACCAGGAACAACTTTCTATTTAAATAAAGAAAGTTTTGCTCGCGGTCGTAAAATGATTGATGAAGGTGTTGCAGTTGCGTTAGCTACAGACTTTAACCCAGGTAGCTGTCCAACTGAAAATATTCAGCTTATTATGAGCATTGCGATGCTAAAACTGAAAATGACACCAGAAGAAGTTTGGAATGCCGTAACAGTTAACTCATCATATGCCATTAACCGCGGTGATGTAGCTGGGAAAATTAGAGTTGGTCGTAAGGCAGATTTAGTTTTATGGGATGCTTACAATTATGCTTACGTACCGTATCATTACGGCGTAAGTCATGTGAATACAGTATGGAAGAATGGTAATATTGCATATACAAGAGGTGAACAATCGTGGAGCACGGCCACTATTTAAAGAAAAATGCAAAGTTTATTGATCGTGAAGTGACAAAATGGAGTGAGATGATTAAAGATTGGGAGGAAGGCGTAGAAATATTCGGTGCTGCCTTAATTGGAGCACCCCTTTCTAAACCATCTATTAGTCATTCAGGAGCAAGTTTTGCTCCAAAGACAATTCGTGCGATGTTAGATGCATATAGCACATATGCAATTACAGAAGAACACGATATGAAAGAAAGTGTCTTATATGATTGCGGCGATATTACGATGCATGTGACGGATATAAAAGAAAGTCATAAACGAATTGCGAAAACAGTTGGGCATGTAACGAAAGTAAACCCGAACATGATACCAATCGTTCTTGGCGGTGACCACTCGATTAGTTTTCCGAGTATAACAGGTTTTGCAAACAGTAAAGGAAAGGTCGGAATTATTCAATTTGATGCTCATCATGATTTACGTAATTTAGATGATGGAGGCCCGTCAAATGGTACACCATTCCGTAGTTTACTAGAAAATGATGTCATTGCAGGGAAACAACTTGTTCAAATTGGAATTCGTAATTTTTCTAATGCACGTGCGTACCATGAATATGCAATAGAGCATGGTGTAACAGTGTATACAATGAAAGACGTACGAGAGCGAGAAATAAAAGATATTATCACGGAAAGTATTGAAGTATTAAGAAATCAAGGTGTGACTTCTATTTATATTTCTCTTGATATGGATGTGCTAGACCAAGCGTTTGCACCAGGTTGTCCAGCAATTGGGCCTGGTGGAATGGATAGTACGACTTTACTAGATGCGATTGAATTCCTTGGTAAAGAACCGCTCGTTCAAGGGATGGATATAGTAGAGATTGATCCAACTCTTGATTTCAGAGATATGACGAGTAGAGTAGCAGCGCAAGTGATTATGAGTTTTCTTTTAGCGAGGGAAACGGTTAGTAAGCAGGTTAGTATATAGACGGAAAAGTAGATATTTATTTATGCCTTATCAAAAACACATTACTACTGAAATGTAGTGATGTGTTTTTGTGTTAAAGGAGAATGAATGTGTGTGGAACCGTTAATGGAATTGCGATTTTTATAGTGTATTGTGTAAATTTAATTTCTTGCTTCTGAAGTGTTGACGCGTAAAATGATTTTATGATAAAAAAAATTTTGCCAAAAAACTAAAAGTGTGTTAACCTTGATAAGGTTACCATATATGGAGGTGGATTATTTGTTTCAAATTGGCGATAACATTGTTTATCCAATGCAGGGAGCAGGTATAATTAAAGCCATAGAAGAGAAGGAAATCTCAGGAGAAAAACAACAGTATTATGTTATAAAAATGTCGGCTAGTAATATGGAACTAATGATTCCAACAGGGAGAATATTGAATTCGAATATACGACCAGTTACGGATATAACCGCATTAGCACACATAATGGATATTTTTCAACATGGGGAATCAGATAGATTACTTACGTGGAAACAAAGGTATAAATTGAACACTGATAAAATAAAGACGGGTAAAATGCAAGAAGGTGCTGAAGTTGTGCGTGATTTAATGCGTATACAGAAAGAAAAAGCACTTAATGCAAGCGAAAAGAAGATGTTAGATAGCGCATATGAATTTTTGATTAGTGAACTGGGATTAATTGAAGGTATCACAGAAAATCAGATAAAAAGCTTTTGTTAGGGTTCATTACAAATAATGTATTATATCCCAAAAAAGATCTTGAATTTTTTGGGAACATAATTATAGAAAATTTATCATTTCAAAGACATTCAACTCTTTCAAACCACTTTTAGAGCATTACCTCTATTGTTATTACTACAATCAAATCCATTTTTATTTTTTAATTTCATTTATGAATGTTCGAAGTTTAATTGAATACTTCGATAAAATAGTTACTTGATTTTTGCAATCCTGATTCACACTGGCACGGACGAGGAGCCGTAAGGATGAAAGAGAGGTAGGGCTTTCATTGTTTTAGGTATATAAGTTATTATTTTTAGAAGAATACTGAACCATTTTCACTTCTATTGATAAGGTGTTTTTTACTAAAGAGATAAACGAATTGACAGCCATATATGGTCAACAAAAAAAGGTTTCCTCCTAAGGAAACCTTTTTAATATTATTTACAGCATTTTTTTTTTTTGGATATTCGAATTTTTTATTGTAAATTCGTAAAAATTGACGTTACTATCTAAAAGTAAGTGTGATGCGATTATAGTAAGATTTTTTAGGGGGGAAGAAAAATGACAAGTTCAAGTAATAAAGCAGCGAGTATTTATGAAGGAACAAATGTAAATGCTGGGGGATTTTTTGAAAACGTTGAAGAAACAAAGTTGTTTGATCCAATTCAAGTTGGAGCTTGGTCTCTTCGTAATCGTATAGTGATGGCGCCGATGACAAGATGCTTTGCAGATAATGAGACTGGAGTAGTTGGTGCTGATGTAGTGGAGTACTACAGAAAACGTGCTGCGGATGGAATTGGACTAATTATTACAGAAGGAATTGTCATTAGTCCGAGAGCAAAAGGAAACCCAGGAGTACCAGGTATTTATACACAAGAACAAATCGATTCTTGGAAACCTGTTACAGAGGCGGTACATAAAGAAGGCGGGACGATTATTGCTCAAATATGGCATGTTGGGCGTATGAGTCATCATGAAATAATTGGTGGTCAAATGCCACAAGCACCATCGGCTATCGCTGCAGAGGGAAATGTTCCACGCTTTCGTAAACCGTTTGATACGCCAGCAGCAATGACGTTAGAAGAAATACAAGAAGTGATCGGTCAATACGCACAAGCTGCGAAAAATGCGATCGAAGCTGGATTTGATGGAGTAGAAATTCACGGTGCACACGGATATTTAATCGATCAATTTACGTATGAGTTTGCGAATAAGCGAACAGATAAATATGGCGGTGATTTAAAACAAAGGTTAACGTTTATGAAAGAAGTAACGGCGGCTGTAATAGAAGCTGTTGGAGCTAATAAGACACTTCTTCGTTTCTCTGCTTTCAAAGGTGATAATCCTACTTATATGTGGGAAGATCCTGAGTTTGCAATTGAAACGTTCATAAATATGTTTAAAGAGGTTGGGTTAACGATGATCCATCCTTCAACGATGAATTATACGCAAGAGATTGCTGATGGAAAGAATTTTCATCAACTAGTAAGAAAATATTGGGATGGTACGATTGTTGGGGTTGGTAATTTAAATCCGAAAGAGGCCGAAGAAGCGTTGCAAGAAGGAACGATTGATGTAGCGGCATTCGGAAGACCGTTAATTGCTAATCCAGACTTTGTTCATCGAATTAAACACGCTGAAAGTTTAGTTGAATATGACGTGAAAGAGCATCTTGCTACGTTAGTATGAATAAAGATAAAAGGAGAGCACATCGAGTGTTCTCCTTTTATTATGGAATTTCATAGGGGGAAGCGGGATGAGTGAAACGCTACTCGTTATTATTAGTATATTACTATTTTTAATGTTGCTTTTAATCGTCTTTTTTATCATTACATTTTTTATAAAAAAACGAACACACCATTCTATTTTAAAATTACATCCATACTTAGGAAGAATGCGCTACTTACTGGAAAAGATAGGGCCTGAATTTCGACAATATTGGTTTGATCATGATACGGATGGAAAGCCTTTCTCACGTTATGATTTTCAAAGTGTTATGTTTTTAGCGAAATATCGCTCTGAAATACTTGGTTTTGGATCAAAACGAGATTTTGAAGCTTCTGGATATTATATTGCTAATACATTATTTCCGATATTAACTGAGGAATTAAGTGTGAATCTCACGCAAGAGCGGGAAGGTAAAAAGTACGTGATTCATAAAGAAGGGTTATTTTCAAGAAGAGAAAAATTAACAGCGGATACAACGAATCTTTGGCTGTACGAAGAAGATGATGCAATTATAGTCGGTGAGAACCGTAAATATCCGTGGAAGCTACATGGCATGTTTGGTGCATCTGCGACTTCTTACGGTGCGATTGGAGAAAATTATATTTTAGCGAGTGGTTTTGGAGCAAAAATGGCAGGCGGATCGTGGATTAATACGGGTGAAGGTGGCGTTATTCCAGAACATTTACATACAGGAGCGAATATCGTTGCGCAAATTGGTCCAGGGTTATTTGGATACCGTGATGAAGACGGTAATTTTTCAATGGGAAAATTCATGGAGAAAGCGAAAGAAAGTAATATTAGAGCATTCGAATTGAAATTTGGGCAAGGTGCGAAAATACGTGGTGGTCATCTAGAAGGACAAAAAGTAAATGCAAAGATTGCTTTTGTCCGGAATGTACGAGAAGGCAAGACAATTAATTCACCGAATCGATTTTCATTTTTAAATAATGCAGCAGATACACTTTATTTTATTCAGCGTTTGCAAGAAAACGGCGGTAAACCAGTCGGTATGAAAATTGTAATAGGACAGCAAAAGCCGCTAGAAGACTTATTCAAAACGATGCAAGAGTTAAACATCTATCCAGATTTCATTACAATTGATGGTTCAGAAGGTGGATCAGGAGCAACGTATAAATCGATGGCAGATAGTATGGGGATGCCGCTTATTCCAGCGTTACTAACTTGTATTGATACAGCGAATCATTATGGTGTTCGGGACAAATTCAAAGTGTTTGCCTCAGGGAAATTAATTACACCAGATAAGGTGGCGATTGCTTTAGCAATTGGAGCAGATGCCGTAAATTCAGCACGCGGATTTATGATGGCAAGTGGCTGTATTATGGCGCTTCAATGTAATTCGGGGCAATGTCCATCTGGAGTTGCGACGACAAATCCGCATTATCAAAAAGCGCTAGATCCGTATGAGAAGAAATGGCGCGTAATGAATTATGTTGTTAGTATGAGGTACAGTTTATTCTCACTTGCAGCAGCAGCGGGGGTAAAGAGTCCGCGCCATTTCACGAGAGAGCATATTGTGTTTAAAGATGAGGTGGGACGGATCGTTCCTCTTTCACAATTGTTTCCTACTAGTAAATAGAAAATAAGCTATGAAAAAATGACGTTTTATTTCCTGAATATTTTTACTTTAATTTATTTTAAAACCCGGGTAATCCACTGGGATAAAGGCGTTTATAGAGGTTTTCACATGTAGTGAAAAGGGCTTGTTCACTTGAAAGAACAAAAAATGTTTGGTAAGGTAGGGAACCATAAGCGAAAACAAGAAAATAGAAAAAGTCATTTTTCGAAATTTTGAATGGCTTATGTAACTAAGGGAGAGATTCGGTGAAGATTGAGATTATGGTTTCGCTTGCTATTTATATGGCAGGTATGTTGTATATCGGTTATTGGTCTTATAAGAAGACATCCGATTTATCAGATTATATGTTAGGCGGGAGGGGACTCGGTCCAGCAGTTACAGCTTTATCAGCTGGTGCTTCTGACATGAGTGGTTGGATGTTAATGGGATTACCTGGTGCGATGTATGCAACAGGATTATCAAGTGTATGGATTGCGATAGGTTTATTAATAGGTGCGTATGCAAACTATTTAATCATTGCCCCGCGTTTACGAACGTATACAGAAGTGGCAAATGATTCAATTACGATTCCAGACTTTTTAGAGAATCGGTTTAAAGATCGTACGAAAATACTTCGTTTTGTCTCCGCTGTCGTCATTTTAGTATTTTTCACATTTTATGCGTCGGCTGGTTTAGTTTCGGGTGGACGTTTGTTTGAAAATTCTTTTAACCTTGATTATAAAATTGGTTTATTTGTAACTGTCGGTGTCGTTGTTGCGTATACACTATTTGGTGGCTTTCTAGCCGTAAGTTGGACGGACTTTGTGCAAGGTTGTATTATGTTTATTGCGCTTGTACTAGTGCCAATTGTTGCCTTTACGGATGTCGGTGGTATAACAGAAACATTTAATACCATTAAGCAAGTCGATGCATCGCATTTAGATATGTTTAAAGGAACCACAATACTTGGTATTATTTCATTTTTAGCATGGGGCCTTGGATATTTTGGTCAACCACATATTATTGTCCGCTTTATGGCAATTACCTCTATTAAAGATTTAAAAACTTCTCGTAGAATCGGTATCGGTTGGATGACGATTTCAATTATAGGTGCAATGCTTACTGGTCTAATTGGTATCGCCTATTATGCTAAAAATAATACGACATTACAAGACCCAGAAATGGTCTTTGTAACATTCTCAAATATTTTATTCCATCCGTATATTACAGGATTTTTATTATCAGCTATTTTGGCTTCGATTATGAGTAGTATTTCCTCACAATTACTTGTTATTTCAAGTGCAGTAACGGAAGACTTTTATAAAACATTTTTCCGTCGTAACGCAAGTGACAAAGAACTTGTATTTATCGGTAGATTATCAGTATTAGTAGTAGCTATGATCGCAGTTGTTTTAGCGTATCATCCAAGTGATACAATTTTAACACTTGTCGGTTATGCTTGGGCTGGATTTGGTTCAGCATTCGGACCAGCCATTTTATTAAGTTTATATTGGAAAAGGACAAACAAATGGGGTGTTCTTGCAGGGATGATTGTTGGTGCAGTAGTTGTTATAGCATGGGTACAAATTCCAAGTTTAAAAGCAATTATGTATGAAATGGTGCCTGGATTCTTCTGTAGTTTATTAACTGTTATCGTTGTAAGTTTATTAACGAAAGAACCCGTTAAGGCAGTTCATCGTGAATTTAATGAGATGGAAGCAGTACTGGAAGAAGAAAAGAAATGATTTGCAAAAAGAGTAAACGGTGAATAGCGTTTACTCTTTTTACATGTAAAATGAAAGTAAGGACTTATTGACGATGAAAAATAAGTAACTTATAATAAATCTTAAGTTCGAGATAAAGAATGTTCATAATAAAAATTTATTATGGTTATAAATCGAACAAATATTTTTTACGAATTATCTTGAATTCAAGATAATTCAATAGATTAGACACCGATACGTAATTTTGTAATTAATATCTCGAATTCGAGATAAAATTATAATGACGGATTTTACTTTGTAGCATGGACAAAATTAATAATGAATTTAAATGTAAAAGAATTTTTATAATGAAATAAAAAAGGAGTGGAAGAAATGGAAAAGAAAACAATGGGAATCCATCATATTACAGCGATTGTAGGGCATCCACAAGAAAATGTAGATTTTTATGCTGGTGTATTGGGGTTACGTTTAGTGAAACAAACAGTGAATTTTGATGATCCAGGTACGTACCATCTTTATTTTGGAAATGAAGGAGGAAAGCCTGGAACAATTATTACGTTTTTCCCATGGGCAGGTGCTCGTCAAGGTATTATTGGAGATGGTCAAGTAGGAATTACGTCTTACGTTGTACCAAAAGGTGCAATGGAGTTTTGGGAAAATAGATTAGAAAAGTTCGATGTTTCGTATACAAAAATGACTCGTTTTGGAGAGCAGTATTTAGAATTTGATGATCCGCATGGTTTGCATATAGAATTAGTTGAAAGAGAAAAAGGCGAATTAAATAATTGGAGTTTTGGAGAAGTTACACCAGAAGTAGCAATTAAAGGGTTTGGAGGTGCTGTTCTTTTATCTACACAGCCTCAAAAAACAGCTGAATTGTTAGAACATATTATGGGTCTTGAGAAAATTGGAGAAGAGGGTGAATTTGTTCGATTCCGTTCTTCTGCTGACATTGGAAATATTATTGATTTGAAATTATCAACAATCGGTCGTGGCCAAATGGGCGTTGGCACAGTTCATCATATTGCCTGGAGAGCGAGTGACGATGCTGATCAGCTAGACTGGAAAGAGCATGTGTCGCGTTTTGGATATCACGTAACTCCTGTACAAGATCGAAATTATTTTAACGCGATTTATTTTAGAGAACATGGTGAAATCTTATTTGAAATTGCAACAGATCCTCCTGGTTTCGCTCATGATGAATCGTTAGAGACGATGGGTGAGGAATTAAAGTTACCGGAACAATATGAACAACATAGAAAACAGATTGAACAAACGCTTTTACCATTTGAAGTGAGAAATTTAGATTAAAGTGATTGAAGGGGGAACAGGATTATGATGAAACATGTTTTTCAAAAAGGAAAAGATACGTCAAAACCAGTGTTGTTATTACTTCATGGTACAGGTGGTAATGAATTAGATTTACTACCACTTGCAGAAATAGTTGATCCGGAAGCGTCGGTATTAAGCGTTAGGGGAAATGTGTTAGAGAATGGGATGCCGCGTTTCTTCCGCCGATTAGCAGAGGGCATTTTTGATGAAGAGGATTTAATTTTCCGTACGAAGGAATTAAATGAATTTTTAGATGAAGCGGCTAAAGAATATAAATTCGATAGAAATAACATTGTAGCTATCGGTTATTCGAATGGGGCAAATATCGCAGCAAGCTTATTATTCCATTACGAAAATGCATTGAAAGGTGCTGTACTTCATCACCCAATGGTACCAAGAAGAGGAATGCAATTAGCAAATTTAGCAGGTAAATTTGTGTTTATTGCTGCTGGGACAAATGATCCAATTTGTTCATCAGCAGAGTCAGAGGAATTGAAGATACTATTAGAAAATGCAAACGCGAATGTAACAATGCATTGGGAAAATCGAGGGCATCAATTAACGATGGGTGAAGTAGAAAAAGCAAAAGAGTGGTATGACAAAGTATTTTAAAAAAGAAGCATCTGCTAACGATTAGCAGATGCTTCTTTTTTATTTAAGACTGGATTGCAAGATGGGATGAAGAAAGTGGTAGCTCAATATCAACAATTGTACCTTTATTTAATTCGCTTGAAATGTGTAATTTACCATGATGTTCTTCAATTATTTTGTAACACATCATTAATCCTAGTCCTGTGCCTTTTTCTTTTAAACTATAAAAAGGTTCGCCTAGACGGGAGATACGATCTTCTGGAATGCCACAACCTTCATCGATAATTCGTATTAAGATGAAATTATCCTCTAATGGTTTTGTTTGGATGAAAATATTTCCGCCATTTGGCATCGCTTCTATCGCATTTTTTAATATGTTTATAAAAACTTGTTTTAATTGGTTGCCGTCACATTGAATATCATATACGTAATCAAAATGATCCATGATGATATGAACGCTATGCATAATTGCAGTCGGTAAAATAAATGTAACTACCTCTTCAATTAAAGTTTGTATGTTACAAGTTTGGATAGATAATACTTGTGGCTTAGACATCGCCATAAATTGACTCGTGATGGATTCCATTTGTGAAATCTCACTTAACATAACATCGATATACCATTTTTGCTCCTCATTTATTTCAGGGAGGAGCAATGTTAGAAAACCCTTTAGGGAAGTGAGTGGATTTCGAATTTCATGGGCAATTCCAGCTGTCAGTTGTCCAACTACTGCGAGTTTCTCAGATTTTCGTAGTAACTTTTCAGTTTCTTTTAGCTCAGTAACATCTCTCCCCATCACGATAAGACCTTTGCGAGAACCATCAGGATGATAAAGCGGAACTTTTGATATACTTAAGATTAGATCGAAATCATCTCTATGTATAATAAATTCCTCGCCATGAAGAATTTGTCTTTGTTGCCATGCTAGTTCATCGATTTCTTCACAATGTAAAAAAGCTTCTCGGTATGCTTCATTATATTGAATGAGTTCGCTATCTTTTTTCCCGTGGTAAGGTACATGATGGAAGTTGAAGCAAGAAAGTGCGTAGTCATTTGCCTCAAGCCAGCGCCCTTCATGATCTTTAAATATAACAAACGCAGGCATGGAGTTTACTAATGTACGTAATCTCTTCTCACTTTCTTTTAGCATATTCTCAATTCTTTCTGATTTTTCAAGTGGCTTCATAATAGCGTATACACCAGTAAGACGATTTTGAACAAAAATAGGAACTAGTTTTGTCACAACATCTAATAAGAATCCATTTTTATGATAAATAGATAAGATATACTCTTGTTGATTATCCGCTTCAGTATTCTTTATATTTTGTAATACTTGCTCAGAAATATGGGCTCCTAAAATAGAGGTAATATTTTTCTGTTCTAATTCTAAAGAAGTGTAACCTAATATTCTTTCGGCAGAAGGATTTATATGTAGAATAACTCCTTCTAAATTTAATGAAATAATACTATCAGGATTATGTTCGAACAGAGATGCGTACATTTCTGTTAATGAACGATCTTGTATATGGTTTCGCAAACGTCTAGAAATGTTCGGATGACGTTTTTTTTGAGTTGGTGAATATTTTTTACGACTCATAATAGTTCCTCCGTACAAATAGCATCTAAAAAGATTTGTCTATTCATAACTATAATATAGATGTGATGTGTATTTCTATAAAAAATGGAAGTTATAGAATAAATTTTGTTTTTTTATTTTTTTTGCAAAGTGAATGCAGGATGGTAATAAGGGGAGCTTATATTGTTTTATAACCCTTTTGTAAGTTACAGACGGCTGTTTTCCGTATAACATTAGGGTAGAGGAGGGGAAGAGAAAATGAAAAATTATATTCAAGGGATTGATCACGTGCAAGTAGCTGCACCTGTAGGGTGTGAAGAAGAGGCGCGTGATTTTTATGGGAATAAGGTTGGTATGGTAGAAATTCCAAAGCCAGAAGAGTTGAAAAAACGAGGTGGATGTTGGTTTAAATGTGGAAATCAAGAAATCCATATTGGTGTCGAGCGGAACTTTACACCAGCTAAAAAGGCTCATCCAGCTTTTTATGTGAATGAAATTAATGAATTTAAGCAAACACTTATAGAGCAAGGTGTAAAAGTGATTGATGATTATGCACGACCAGATGTAATTCGATTTTACGTATCAGATCCGTTTGGAAACAGAATTGAATTTATGCAAAATAAAGACTAGGTGTATTCCCACCTAGTCTTTAACTTCTTCTGAAAAGTCCTAACACTTCTACAGTTTCTGTAATATTAACGAATGCATTCGGGTCAATTTCAGAAATTGTAAGTTTCATACTTGCTAATTCTTCACGAGAAACGATCGTCATAAGTACACGCTTTTTCTCGCTTGAATAAGCGCCTTCGCCATCAAGTAACGTTATTCCACGTACAACAGTTGAAAGAAGCTGTTTTTTCATTTTTTCTGCTTCATTTGTTACAATCATAAGTGTAACTTTACGATGTTTTGTATGAACAGCATCAATTACTTTACCAGTTACATAAATTGAAAGTAAGCTTGTAAGTGCAACATCCCAAGTGAAGAAGAATCCTGCGATTATTACAACGACTGCATTTAAAACAATAAGGAATCCGCCAAGTTTAATGTCTCGCTTGCGGGATAAAAGCATACCGATAATATCAAATCCACCAGTGGATCCATTACAGTTAAAAACAAGACCAATACCAGCTCCGGCGATGACACCTCCGAAGATAGAAGATAACAATGGATCTGTTGCTACGACTTTTACTGGAACGTAGTATAATGCAACAGATAATACAACTACAGAGACAACTGTGTTAAAAATTACTTTTTTTCCAAGGCCTATGTACCCTAAAATAAGGATAGGTAAGTTTAATACAAAGTTAATAATACCTGTGTTTACAGGGGTTACAATCCCTAAAATAATAGCAATTCCGCCAATTCCACTACTTAAAATTTTGTGGGGGATAAGGAAAAGATTAAAGGCAACCGCAATAATAATAGAACCGATAATAACACCAAGGAATCTGACCATTTCTTTCCCGTCCTTCACTGAAAAATTCATATTATTTCAAGATTATATATGATATTGAAAGTTTTGGGTAAAAACAGTTTATTTTGGTAAATTAGATTAATCAAAAGAATTTGAGTATTTTATCATTTGAAAGGGGATACAGTTGTGAAGATAAAAACCTATCAACAGAAAAGCCCGTTGAAGCAAGAATGTGAGGATTCTTATTTTTGTAATAAAGAAAAAAAGATTTATGGTGTATGTGACGGTGCAACACCACTTGTCCCGTTTCGTGATGAAAAGGGACATAATGGAGCATACATCGCTTCGCATTTATTTGCAAGTTATTTTACTGCATTACGAGAGAATCATAGTTTACAATTTGCAGTTGCCAAAGCAAATGAAGCATTGCAAAGCAAAATGTTAGGATATGAAGTAGACACGGGAAAAAAAGAGCATTTGTGGTGCACATGTATCGCGGCAGTTCAAATAGTTGGTGAGAAAATTGAATATGCACAATTAGGGGACTGTATGATTGTCGCAACTTTTCAAAATGGAACGATGCAAGTATTAACGAAAGACACAGTTGAAGGAATTAGTAAACGAGCAAAAAGGAAGAGGGAAGAAGATCGTAAAAAAGGGTTATCTGTACCAGAAGAATATGTTTTTCAAGATGTGCGAGAACAGTTAAAATACAATCGTTATCTTGCAAATATGCCAAATGGTTATTCAGTTGCAAATGGAATGAAAGAAGCGATACATTATTTACAACATGGTGAATTACATATAGATGAAGTGAGTGGAATTTTTATTTGTTCAGACGGGTTATTCCACCCAGATTGGTCATTAGAACAAACTGTTGCATATATAAGAAAGAATAGTATAAACGAATATGTAGCAATCATTGAAGAGCTAGAAGCGGAAAAGAGAATAAGGCCAGATGATAAAACGATTATTATGATTGATTTTTAAGAGGAGGCAGTTCAAATGGAAATTAAATGTGTCAATCTAACATTTCAAGATGAATTAGTTCCTTTAGAAAAAGTAAATCAACTGATTATTCACCATACAGCTGAAGATGGATGGGACGTGTATAAAACGCATGAATTTCATCAAAAAGTACGGGGGTGGAGCGGGATTGGTTACAATTATTTTATTGAAGAAGATGGAACTGTAGTGGAAGGACGAGGTTTACATATTGGAGCGCATGCGAAAGACCATAACCGTTATACAATTGGAATATGTATGACGGGAAATTTCGATAAATACGATCCAACTCCTGCACAAGTGAATGCATTATATTCTTTATGCAAAATGTTTATGAAGCAATTTGCTATAAAGGAAAAAAATATACTAGGTCATAGGGAGTTAGAAGGAGTTACAAAAAGCTGTCCTGGTAATCGTTTTTCTATGGTAGAGTTAAGGAAGATATTATCTTAAATATAGAGGAGTAACAACGATGATGAATATAAAAATACCAAATGATAAAAAAGAAGAGCTTGTAGCGCAAATTCAGCAATTTTTCATGGAAGAAGATCTAGATGAAATTGGACGTTTCCAAGCAGAGCGTTTAATAGAAGAAATGATTAAATTAGTTGGACCATTTGCATACAATCAAGCAATTGGAGATGCAAGAAAGCTTGTAAGTGAGAAATTAACGAATATCGAAGAAGATTTATACGTGTTAGAGAAGAATGAAGGGAAATAAAAAAAGAGCCGATGGGCTCTTTTTTATTTTTCTTTCTTATGTTCCTTATATTCATGTACTTTTTCTTTCACATTACCAACTGTATCTTTGGAGGTGCCTTTCACCTTATCCCATTTTCCTTCAGCTTGTAATTTCTTATTGTCAGTTACTTTCCCGACAACTTCTTTTACTTCACCTTTTACCTTATCAATGGCACCTTCTACTTTTTCTTTTAAACCATGATCATGTTTAGTCATACATTTCTCCTCCTTGTAGTTTGATTAGAATTCTCTTTTCATATTGCAAGTTGAATGATGTATCTAGTAATAGCGTAACAAATCTAGTTGGAATATTCAAATGATTAATAGGATAGAAAAGGAATTGTCATAAAATGTTTAAAAATGTAACGGAAGGAGAAAGAAAGTAAATTATAATATGTCTTTTGCGGTCCATATTGATTTTGTATAAGCAATTTTCATATGGGCCCGTTCCATGTTATTTTGACTGCGGCTACCAAAGCGGGCTTGGCCAACTATTAAATGACAATTTGTCGCTATAGCTTTTTCTATTCTTTTTTGAATTAATGCAGTATGACAGCCGTACACCAATACCGGCAGGGATATTTTGAACTTCAGCTATGAAAAAATGCCATCCTGGTTCATTGTAAAGAATTTCATTATTTTGGCGCACACCATCTGTTGTAAAGGATGGCATATTAAATCCACGTACATAAATGTCTGCAAAAATATCAAAATCATTTTCTTTTAGTTTTCGTATTGTAATATTAGAAGGAAGAAGTGATGAACCCTCTCTCGGTATACTATACAAAGCAGTATGGAAGCTAGATTGATAAAACCCTTTTTGAGATAAGTATTGAAATAATTCAGTTGTACCTTGTGCTGGGGTAATTTCAAAACGACAAGTGATTTGTAGTGATTGATAATAAGAGATAATTTCATCTAACTCATCTGTATTTGTAAATGTAATACCTTTTACCGTATTAAAAGCAGGACCAGCAATTATTTTTGATGAAAAGGCAGTGGCACTACCGAATTTTTTCATTTGCACTTGCATTGGGTTTCCGCTCATTGTTTGTAGTCTCTCTAATTTAGAAGAGAGCATATCAATTTCTGCATTTTCAATTTCTGTTGCCATATCGAGTGTCATAACAGTAGTCATAAAATTCCTCCGTTAATAAATATATTTCATAGTACATATACGATTTTTGTTTTGAGATTCCTGTTGAAATGTGAGAGAATAAGAGGTTTTTTGGAAGGGAAATGGAAGTGAACTGTCGAAGAGAGTAGAAACAGATTAAAGGTGGTGCTCTCATGAAACAAAAAGCCGTGCAGACATGCTCTAATTGTGGTTCTCAAAATATAGGAGAAGGTGAGTTTGTCGGATATGCACAAATACGGAAAAAGGAAACGATGTTCACATCTTCGCCGGTGGATGCTTATATTTGTACAGATTGTGGGAATATCCTTTTATTAAAGGTAAGGAATTATGAAAGGTTTAAACAGAAACCGTTATGATTATTGAGAAGTGGTCATATCCAACTTTGTATACGAAACGACTTATGTTAAGGAAAATGAATATGAGTGATAGTTTACATATATATGAGTATGCTACAGATAAAGAGATGACAACTTTTACTGTATGGGATGCTCATCGATCGTTATGTGACACATATAACTATATAGAAGAAATTGTGGGTCAGTACAATGGAGGGCAAGTAGCACCTCTTGGAATTGTATTAAAAGAGGAAAAAAAACTTATAGGCACGTGTGGATTTATAAAATATGATTTGGTCACACATACAGCAGAAATTGCATACGCCTTATCTCGAAAATATTGGGGAAGAGGATTAGCTACGGAGGCTGTGTTAGCTTTTTTCTACTATGGTTTTCATGAATTGCATCTTAATAGTATTGAAGCGGGATGTGATTCAGAAAATGAAGCATCGGAAAAATTAATGAAACGTTTGAATATGGAGTACAAATATACAATTCAGAAGGATATGTTTATTAAAGGTAAGAATCGTGATACAAAAAGGTATTTTATATCTAGAGAAAGATATATGAATCAATGAAATATCTTACATTGAAAACTCCTTTAAATGAATTAAGGAGTTTTTTTATTTTGATAACAACAAATGGACTATTAGGAAGCGCTATTTTTATTAACGTTCTAAGTATAGAAAAAAAACGCTATATAACACAATCGCAACCGCAAGTTGACAAAGTGCAACCGCAGGAAGATAGAGATAAGGGCAATGTTTACATACAATTTAGGTAAGAAAACAAAGGGGGACACACATATGGGATTTGGTGAAAAGCTTTTTAGATTAAGAAAGGAAAAGGGCCTTTCTCAAGAAGCATTAGCTGAAAAATTAAATACCACAAGGCAAGCAGTTAGTAAATGGGAAAACGGTCAAGGTTTTCCTGAAACTGAAAAATTAATAATGATTGGAAATGTATTTGAAGTATCACTCGACTATTTATTAAAAGAAACTGCAGAGCAAAGTAACGAAAAGGAAAATGGTTACTATGTAAGTAAGGAAATGGCAGAAGGGTATGTAGTGTATGGACAAAAAATTTCTAAATATATTGCGTTAGGATTTAGTTTGCTTATTTTATCTACAATACCGTACTTATTATTTAAAGAAAATGCGACAATGTCTACGTTTCTTGTCATTATCATTGCAGTGCTTGGGATTGGAGCAATGATGGCATCTGTAACGATAGAAGAGAGTCGATACAATGTATTGAAAAAGGAAGAACTACTATTTGATCAAAACTTTCTAAAAGAATTGACCAAAAGATATGCGACTATTAAGAAGAAGTATACGGCAGTAGTGATCGTTGGATTTTGTTTTATTGCAGCAGGAGCGATACCGTTTTTATTTGAGAAAAAACGAATTACCTCAGGAGAACTCGTACAGTATTATCCTTATTGTGTTGTACTTATTGCTATCGGAGTTTATCTTTTTGTTCGTGTGTTAGGGGTGTTAGAGACGTATCGGATTTTAGTAGAAAATAAGGAATACAGTAATCGTTTTATTTTTAAATTGAAAAAGAAAGTAAGGAAAAAGGTAGATAGTTTATAAAAAATAAAAAACATGTTTCGAATCAATGTATTCAAAACATGTTTTTTATCGTTCTGAATTATTTCCAAAGAAATAATTCAGAAAATACAGAAAAATATCGTAATCATTTGTAGAAGTCTGTTATAATAAACGGAAAATGAAAACGTTTTAAAGGGGGACATAACCAATATGATGATGAATGTACCGCTAACAATTAGTTCTATGATGGAAAGAGCAGAGAAACTGTTTTCGAAGAAAGAAATTGTTTCACGGACGCATGATACAGTTACAACGTTAACGTATAAGCAATTAGGGGAAAGGACGAGAAGACTTTCCAGTGCGTTGAAAAGGCTTGGAATTAAAGTAGGTGAACGTGTAGGAACATTAGCGTGGAACCATCATCGGCATGTGGAAGCGTATTTTGCTATTCCAGGTATTGCTTCTGTTTTGCACACAATTAACATTCGTTTATCTCCTCAACATATTTCATACATTATTCAGCACGCAGAAGACCGAATTCTACTTATAGATGAAGATCTCGTACCGCTTGTTGAAAATATTCAATCACAATTATCAACTGTACAAGCTTACATTATTATGACTGATAAAGATGAACTCCCAAATACTACGCTGAAGCCTGTATATCATTATGAAAAGCTATTAGAAGAAGGCGATCCAAATTTCCAATTTGTAAAAGATATTGATGAAAATACACCAGCTGGTATGTGTTATACGTCAGCGACTACAGGAAATCCGAAAGGTGTTGTATATACGCATCGTAGTACTGTATTACACTGTATGGCACTCGGTTTAGCTGATACAGCTGCTTTATCGGAAAGTGATGCAGCAATGGCAATCGTCCCGATGTTTCATGTGAACGCTTGGGGACTTCCTTTTGCGGCTACTTGGTTTGGATCAAAACAAGTTCTTCCTGGACCGATGTTTACTCCGAAAATTTTATTAGAAATGATTCAATCAGAAAAAGTGACGTTAGCTGCGGGTGTGCCGACAATTTGGCTCGGCGTATTACAAGAGTTAGAAAATAATAGTTACGATTTATCTAGTATGACGAGAATACTATGCGGAGGTGCAGCGGCGCCGAAAAGTGTTATTAAAGCATTTGAACAGAAACATAATGTTCCGTTCATACATGCATATGGTATGACTGAAACGAGTCCACTCGTAACACTTGCACGTTTAAAAAGTTATGAAACGGAATTATCGTATGAAGAGCAACTAGAAATTCGCTCCAAACAAGGATATCTTGTACCTGGTGTCGAGATGAAAGTAGTCGGTACAAATGGTGAAGTGAAGTGGGATGGTACTGAGATGGGAGAATTATGTTTACGAGCACCTTGGATCGCTGAAAGCTATTATAACGATGATCGTACTGTTGAAGGTTTTCGCGATGGATGGTTATATACTGGTGATGTTGTCACAGTGGATGAGGAAGGTTGCGTGAAAATTGTTGACCGTACGAAGGCTGTTATTAAAAGCGGGGGAGAATGGATTTCTTCGGTCGATCTTGAAAATGCTTTAATGGCACATGATGCTATATTTGAAGCGGCTGTCGTTGCAGTTCCTCACCCTCAGTGGCAAGAGCGACCAATTGCCTGCGTTGTTCAAAAGAAAAAAAGTACGGTTACAAAAGAAGAAATATATGAGTTTTTAAAACCACAGTTTGCGAAGTGGTGGTTGCCAGACGATATTGTCTTTATGGAAGAAATACCGAAAACATCTGTTGGGAAGTTTTTAAAACAGGCGCTTCGGAAAGAACTGGAGCATTTGCATAGAGAGAAATAAGTGAACTCCTATTTGTAAACTCTGATACGTTAACGGTTGACAAAAGAGGAGTGGAAAGATAATATAATTTTTATGATATGTTATCTAAAAACAATTTTAAGTTTACAAATAGGAGAAGCAAATATGAATACAAAAAATTTAGTTTTCGTCGCTTTATTTAGTTCTATTATGGGAGTGTTAGGGTTAATACCTCCGATTGCTCTTTCTATTACACCAGTTCCGATTACATTGCAATCACTCGGTGTTATGCTTGCGGGTGGGTTGTTAGGGTCACGCCTTGGTGCATTAAGTCAGCTTATTTTCTTACTTATTGTAGGAGTTGGAGCACCATTACTTGCTGGTGGCCGCGGTGGCCTTGGTGTATTTGTTGGGCCAAGTGCAGGATATTTACTTGGTTACATCATTGGAGCGTTTGTTATTGGTTATTTAATTGAGCGTTTACGTGAAGTTTCTATTATAAAAGTATTATGTATTAATATAATTGGTGGTATTTTCGTAGTTTATGTATTTGGTATTATTGTACAAGCGTTTTTAATGGATGTTTCTGTATGGGAGACAATGAAAGTGAGTGCTGTGTTTTTACCAGGGGATTGTATAAAAGCAATTATTGCGGCAGTTCTCGTAACAAAATTACATCGTTCATTGAAACATATTATTACACCCGCTTTAAAGAATGGAAAATATACAAATGCGGGATGATAAAGGGAAGAAACACGTACATTGCGTGTTTCTTTTTATTATTTTTGTAAAGAAAGGACGTCTCATATGGGTGTTACAAAAAAATACAAAAAGCAAGCCTCTTTACAACCAAATAAAATAGCAATAAAGGAAAATGATAGAGTTTTAACATATAAAGAGTGGTTCGAATCAGTTTGTAAAGTAGCCAACTGGTTGCATGCAACAGAATCAAAAAATAAAACAATAGCAATCCTATTAGAAAATCATATAGAGTTTTTACAACTATTTGCTGGTGCTGCTATGGCCGGGTGGGTTTGTGTTCCGTTAGATATAAAGTGGAAACAAGATGAGCTCAGAGAAAGAATTGAAATCAGTAATCCGGATATGATTGTGACAGAAAGATATAAGGTAAATGATTTACCGCATGAAGAAGGAAGAGTAATTGAAATTGATGAGTGGAAAAGAATGATGGAGAAATATCTTCCTACACATTCCACTGTAGAAAGTTTACGAAATGCTCCCTTTTATATGGGATTTACATCAGGATCAACTGGAAAAGCAAAAGCATTTTTACGCGCACAGCAATCGTGGGTTCATAGTTTTGATTGTAATGTACATGATTTTCATATGAAAATGGAGGATTCAATTTTAATAGCTGGGACGCTCGTTCATTCTCTTTTCTTATACGGGGCAATAAGTGCATTATATGTAGGACAAACGGTGCACATTATGAGAAAGTTCATTCCGAATCAAGTATTAGATAAGTTAGAAACTGAAAATATATCGGTTATGTATACAGTTCCGACAATGCTTGAATCTTTATATAAAGAAAATAGATTAATAGAAAATAAAATGAAAATTATTTCATCAGGAGCGAAATGGGAAGCTGAAGCGAAAGAAAAAATAAAGAATATATTTCCTTATGCGAAAAGATATGAATTTTATGGTGCATCAGAGTTAAGTTTTGTAACAGCACTAGTCGATGCAGAAAGCGAAAGAAGGCTAAATTCAGTAGGAAAACCTTGTCATAATGTGCAAGTTCGAATATGTAATGAAGCAGGCGAAGAAGTACAAAAAGGCGAGATAGGAACTGTTTATGTGAAAAGTGATCAGTTTTTTATGGGATACATAATAGATGGGGTTTTAACACAGGAGTTGAATGCAGAAGGCTGGATGACAGTGCGAGATGTAGGCTATGAAGATGAAGAAGGCTTTATATATATTGTTGGTAGAGAGAAGAATATGATTTTATTTGGAGGAATCAATATTTATCCAGAAGAAATAGAAAGTGTATTACATGAACACCCAGCTGTTGATGAAATAGTTGTAATTGGTGTGAAAGATAGTTACTGGGGTGAAAAGCCCGTCGCGATCGTAAAAGGAAGTGCTACGAAACAACAATTAAAGAGTTTTTGCTTACAACGATTATCCTCGTTTAAAATACCGAAAGAATGGCATTTTGTAGATAGAATACCTTATACAAATAGTGGGAAAATCGCTCGTATGGAAGCAAAAAGTATGATTGAAAACAGGGAGAAAATATATGAATAGAGCAGTTATTGTAGAGGCGAAAAGAACACCTATCGGTAAGAAGAATGGGATGTTAAAAGAGTATGAAGTTCAGCAATTAGCAACGCCGCTTCTTACGTTTTTAAGTAGAGGAATTGAGAGAGAGATAGACGATGTTATATTAGGTAATGTTGTTGGGCCAGGAGGGAATGTTGCGAGACTATCTGCTTTAGCGGCAGGACTTGGCTATCATATTCCTGGTGTAACGATTGATCGGCAATGTGGTGCTGGTTTAGAAGCAATTCGAACTGCGTGTCATCTCATTCAAGGAGGGGCAGGTAAGTGCTATATCGCCGGAGGAGTAGAGAGTACAAGTACGTCACCTTTTCAAAAAAGAGCACGATTTTCACCTGAAACAATTGGTGATCCTGACATGGGAGTAGCGGCTGAATATGTTAAGGTATATTTAAATATATGTTGTTGTTTATGAGTATGCTTGTATGTTTTTGCTATATAGGATTATGTCCTTAATTTTAGAAGCTGTATTTGCTAATAAGGAGCATACAAATGGAGAATAAATACTTCTCTTCGTCATTGGAGGAGAAAAAGTTTGGAGAAGATAAAGGACTTAAGGTATTAGAGAAGATATGTGATGAGAAAATGAAGAAAGGGAAGGATAGTGCACCGGATAAATCGATTTGTATGATTAGTTATATTGTATATTCACTCCTAAAACATATATATAATGTCCTAGGAGTAAATTTAAAATTTGTTTTAGAATTTGATTTTTAATGAATTCACTCTAGTTTTCTACTTTTTGAGGAACATAAGCATTGCTACCAGGTTTTGTTTTTATTTCATTCCAAGCAGCAATCGCATCAGCTTTTGCTTTTCCTTTATTATTTGGATCTTCGAAAAAGTCCCGAGTAAAGCGATTGTATTCAAATTGCGCGCTGATCGTTGTTTTATAAGTAGGATCTTTTTTTCGTTCGTTTTCTTCATACCAAAATGTTATCGCATCTTCATATGTTTTTCCAACATTCTCTTTAAAAAACTTTTGAAGAGCTACTGTAAAGCGGAAGTTTGTTCCGATTTTTTCTTTGAAAAAAGCACGAACACCTTCGCTACAGCGGTGATTTTTAGTAATAATCGTTTGAAGAGAAAGGTCTTTATAAGAGAGGGGAGCTTTGCTCACTTTTTGCACAGAGCTGTTTTTTAAGACTTTCCCCGTAGTTAAATAATGTGAGATACGCTCGGTTATTTCGGTCTTAGAGCCACTAGCTGGCAAACCATGCTCGCGACAAAATGTTTGCAGTTCTGCTTTTAACCAATAATAGTTTTGAAAATCTTCAAGTGATATAGATTTTGTTAAAGGTGGACGCATGAATATAACAACTTCTTTCTTCCATAATTTCCTTTAATTATAAAACGTATGTTCTCTTTGTGGAAGGATTAATTTGTAAATATAACAGGAAGAGGAGATTACATATGGAAAATGTAATGCAAGTTCGTGTTACGGGAATTTTAATTGAAGATGAAAAAGTATTGCTAGTAAAGCAAAAAGTGGCTAATCGCGATTGGTCTTTACCTGGAGGAAGGGTAGAGAATGGTGAAACGTTAGAAGAAGCGATGATTCGAGAAATGAGAGAAGAAACGGGATTAGAAGTTAAAATTAAGAAGCTACTCTATGTTTGTGATAAACCAGATGCTAGTCCATCTTTGTTACATATTACGTTTCTGCTTGAAAGGATTGAAGGTGAAATTACACTACCTTCTAACGAGTTCGATCATAATCCGATTCATGATGTGCAAATGGTACCGATTAACGAATTAAGTTATTATGGTTTTTCGGAAACTTTTATCAATCTTATAAGTGGCGGTTTTGCAAATGCAGGAAGTTATCAAGGGTTGAAACAACATATAGGCCTGTAAATATAGTTGAAGGATAGCCGTTAGCTATCCTTCATAAACATGTTTTACACTGCTGACTGTAAAGAAGAGACAAGCTGATTTAAAAACTCGTCCCCGTTCATCACCGCTTTTCCGCCGCCGCGTGCACTCTTTTTATTTCCGCCACCTTTTCCTTCAATTGCAGGAAGAGCATCTTTTAAAAGAGCATTCATATCGAGCGTTACTGTTTTTCCGCAAGCGAGAATACATTGTAGTTTGTCATCATTTTCGATGACGAAATACGTAATTGCATGCTCTTGTTGTTCTGTAATGATAGCTGATAGTTTTGCAATTTCTTGCATAGAACGATCTGTAAATGCTTTAGAAATAAGTAACCCAGCATGTATTTCGGTGGGCTGTTGCAGTAATTCATTTGCCTCTGCAAATAATAATTTTTCATTCATTGTTTGTATTGTTTTTTCGTTTTCCTTTTGAGAGGTAAGAAGCTGTGCTACTTTTGCTGGGATATCAGTTTCGCTACTGTTTAATTGTTTGGAAACATCTTTCATAATTTGTTGCTGTTGCCCCATTAATTTAAGTGTACGCCAACCAGCGATAAAGGTTAAGCGTATACCACCTTTATTGCGCTCCCATCCTAGTACTTGAATAGGACCAACTTCACCAGTGCATTTCGGATGGGTTCCACCACAGCCATTGTAGTCGTAATTTTCGATAATAACAACACGTATATTCTCTGTCATAGTTGGTTCTTTACGAAGAGGTAATGTTTTTGCTTCTTCTAAGTTCATCCACTCTATACGGATTGGGTGGTTTTCAAAAACGATTTTATTGGCAATTTGTACTGCCTTTTCAACCGTTTCTGCATGCAGATTTTCTGTTTCTAAATCAATTGTTATCGTTTCTTTTCCAAGATGGAATCCAATCGTAGGTATGTTGAAATAGTCCCAAAAAGCAGCAGATAAAATGTGCTGAGCTGCATGTTGCTGCATATGATCAAACCGGCGCTCCCAATTGATTTTACCTTTTACGTCTTCTGTGTGTAATTGTTCTGCAATGAAGTGGCGGATTTCTTCGTCGACTTCTTCAACATCAAGTACAGCAATACCATTTAAAGTTCCAGTGTCATGTGGTTGTCCGCCACCAGTCGGATAAAATGCGGTTTCGTTTAAAACAACGTATAAGTTACCGTCTTTATCATAATCTTGCTTTATAATTTTAGTAGTAAATTCTTGCTTATAAGCGTCAGTGTAATATAATTTGTGCTCCAATTTTCTTTCTCCTCTCGCATTAACTAGTTTCATTGTAAAGCAATTGAAATTAGTTTCCTAATATTTCAGAAGAAAGAAACTATTTTTAGAATTTTCTTGCTATAATAAGAAGAAAATGCGGGGGTGGAATAAATATGTTATATGAAAATGGCGTAGATAAACTGCTTAGTTTAAGCAAAAATATTTCTGAATTGTATCGAGAATTAAATGAAATGACCCGGATTTTAACGGATTGTAATCGAGAAAGTGTGAAGTTTGATCGGTTATATGTAAAAGAGTTACTTTGGAAGAAAGAAGATGTAATAGAGAAATATGACCAGCTACTTGTACAACTTTGTATTAACGAATGCTTTGATCTAAAAAGTGTCATTACAGGCGAATATAAGTATACATATGAAGAAGTGGAGAACATCGTTTTACAATTTAATGAGAAATATAATGTTGCAATATTAATTAAAGATGTTTGTAAAGAATTACAGTTTACATATGGCATAGATATGGATATAACGAGAACAGCGCGGGTATCAACAGCGCAAGTATAAAAAGGGAAAAGAAATGGTCATCTCCCTGTCAAGTAGACAGTAATAAAAAGAGTATTATGCCACGGCCTTTTCCCGATATTCTATCGGGGAAAGGCCGTGAAGTTT